>NZ_CP026305.1 GCF_003054555.1 Streptomyces lunaelactis
GCCTGCCAACGGCCTGCTTGGCCGGCTTCGCTTCGCTCGGCCTAGTTCAGCGGAGCTGAACTTACTTCCCTCCGCTTCGCTATGGGAAGGGAATTGAGAACCTGTCAGTCCTCGCTTCGCTCGGACGGGAGGCCTCGCTTCGCTCGAGCCTTAGGACTTGACGCCACCTCACTGCATAGGAGGAGGCGGACTGTGGAGCACGTCGCATAAATCCTCCACTCCAGAATCACACCAACAAGCAGACCTTAAGAACTGACCAGTAAAGAGTGCTTCAAAATGAGTATGAGATAGGTACTGGGATGAGAAGAACTCACCAGACAGCACTCGAGAAGTAGGAAGAATCTGAACGACGTGTCCCCGAGCATCGTGTTACCGAAATACCCGTACCAAAATGACACCAGCCCGACCTCACGCCAAGCCAACCGCTCCGCCGCCCAGGAAACCCGCTGCAGGCCACACCAAACCACCGACTGCCAGCACGCGCGAACCGTCGGGTTGGGAGACGGCCTCTGTAGTTAAGAGGGAGGGTGCAGAGAAGTGCCTGTGACCTGGGACTTTCAAAATGCAAATGTCGGCGGCCACCGACATTCGGCACCGCTGAATGTCGGTGGCCGCCCACATTCGCTGCCGAAACTTGTGTCTGCTCGCAACTCTTGCCTGAAATCATGTCAGGAGACGCAACTCTCGTCTGGCTTTGACTCGGGCAAACAGGCGGAGGGCGTCCAGTGCGGACCGATGAGGCGGGCGGAACATGCGGATAGCCGCAACTTTTGCCCAGTGGAGGTAGTGGTGTGTGTTGAGCGCCAAGCCACCCAGGGTTGGTCCTGTGTGGCCCAGGTGCCTCGCGCGCGGGTCTTAAGGAAAAGAGAGCAGTAGCCGGATACCCCTGCTGACCAGTGGGTTTTGCTGAGGGCCATGTGTTGGCGCTGACACATCGACCTGCGGAAATGTGTCAGCCAGCATCACATCGACACCAAATTGACCAAGTGGAGTTGAACAATTCAACGTTGCCGCAGGTCAAACGGATGCGAGTCGCGGGTGGCAAGTGGTGTGGTGTCGAGAGCGACACCACTGGCCGCCCGCCGTTCCCCCAGTGCCAAGGGCCCGATCTCCGCTGTGCCTGAGGGCGGAGGCAACGGCTTACAAGAGACACTGACTGAGAAGTTCGGGTCGGCGATCAAGCCGCCGAGCCGCAACCGGCCAGTGCAGCAAATGGACGTGAGCGTCCGGTACACGTACCGCGCGCCCCACGAGATGTACGGCCGCGCCGGGTTCAGCCAAGTGTCCAACGAGTTCCTCAGCGACGTCCTGGCCGTGTTGATCGCGCAGCACGGCATGTCCCCGATCCAGTCGGCCGTCCTCGTCTGGTGCATCGGCAAGCAGCGAGAGGGCTGGCTCTCAGGGCCACCCACAAGAAGATCGCTGAGAAGCTGGGTATGGAACGATCGAACGTGACTCGGGCGATCGGTCGGCTGGGGGAGTGGCACATGCTGCAGCGAATCGAGAACGGCGTGCTCTTCGTCAATCCCTTGATCGCATTCCAGGGGAACGGTGACCGGCAGCAAGAGGTTCTGGCGCTGCTGCGCGCGAAAACGCCCGAGGACGCCTTCCCGAAGCTGAACCCGCCGCCAGCCCCGCGAAGCGTGCAGCTGGAGCTCGGACAGGACGGCAAAGAGGAGGCGGCATGCTGATCCAGGCGAGCGTCGGATACGGAATGCTGCACCAACTGGAGCTCACGAAGGCCGCTCAGGACCTTCTGAGCGCCATGGTGGAGCGTCAGCATCCCGGCGGTGAGGTCATCGCCTCTCAGCGCGAACTCGCGGCCCGTGTAGGGCTCAGCAGGAACTCGGCGAACGTCGCCATGGCGGCCCTCGTCGACCGGCACCTGGTGCTCCGGCCCGAGAATCGCCGCTACCGCACCTACTACCTGCACCCCTACATCGCCGGATACGAGACCGTCGAAGACCTCGAAGCAGCGATCCAAGTCGCCGCCCGGCGCATCGCCGACGGCGAGCTACCTGAGCCGACCGCGCCCCGTTACGACACCCCACCGCCGAAACGCCAAGGCCACGGCCTCAAGGCCGTCAGCGGCGAGTAGCCGGCGACCTCCACCACAAGCGCGGCCCCACTACGTTGTGTCCTCCCTGGAGGGACACAACGCCCTCGCATGTCAGGCCACTTGACGTCTGTGTCAGTGAGGCTGACATCTGCAGCTCTGACCGCCTGTCAGGCACGGCGCAGATCCATCACCATCACGGGATATGGCCCGGCCGTAATCTCGGCCGTGGCCTGGTTCTCGGGAATCACGTTGTCCATCCGCATCCGCAGGCTGTCTTCGCCGGCGGCTTCGAGCACGACTCGCCAGCCCCAACCGCCGTCGTAGCTACCGTCGAGCTTGACCGTCGCGTCCGCTCCCCGGCTCCCTGACAACGACATCGGCGCCGGCTGCTGATGCCACGAGTCACCCCACATCGCGACAAGGGAACCGTCGTCCCCGGCCGAGCCGAGGACGAGCAGACCGTCCTGCGGCCCGTCGTCCGGGTGCTCCCAGGAGTACGCGACCGAGGTGAGATGACCGCCCGCGGCGAGCGTCACGGTCGCTGTCGCCGAGAACTCGGCGAACGGGCTGTCGGGCATCAGCCGGAAGCCGTTCGTGCCCGCCCACGTACCTACGGAGTCGGAGAGGATTGCCATGCGCCCAACCATGACAGTGCAACCGCAGACGTGCCCCGCGACTCCTCGCCCGGGCGGGTCCCGCAGGCGGGCCGCGGTAGTTCAGGTCGGCCAGGAGCGGACGTGGGTCCGCGGCGGCGTACGGGTCGGACCGGCCGGAGTCGATGGCACGGGCTGGGTCCAGCGGGTCCCGTACGGAGCATTGGCATTTCCCGATCCATATCAGCCGTTCCGTGGAGAGGAAATGGCTTCGAATTTATGAGGGATAAGCGGCTGCGCGGTTCTTAGGCCTCTCCAATTTCTTGCAAGTGGAGTCCTAGCCTCCAGAAGGCTCATCGTCGTTACCGCGGCCACACGGTCGCCGGCGAGGGAGCCCGCGGTGAGGCGCGGACAACGGATGTGCCCGCCAGGCGGTCCGCGAGGGTGCGGCGGGACCCGGACAGGGCCGGGAGGACGTTGGTCCAGAAGATGGCGACCGCGATGCACCAGACGACTACGGAGATGACGAAGGCGCCGGAGATAAGAAGGCAGCAGGCGAGGGAGAAGCAGGCCACGTCGGCGGTGGTGGTCATCGCAGCGCGCCGGGCAGCGCGGGAGGAGGTCTGCGGGGTGATGCGCAGGCCGAGAAGCATCTTGCCGAGGGTGCGTCCGGCGAGGGTGAGGGTGGCCCAGTGGTAGAGGAAGGTGCAGGCCACCAGCAGGATGAACGCCTGGATGACGGTGGTGGCCACGTTGTCCCAGAGCGACAGCGCGAGCTGCCCGGCATCGTCGAGGTTGTCGCGGTCCGATCTGAGCATGTGCCAGACGTCCGACAGTTCGGGTCCGTCGGTGAACATCGCGGTGATGCGGTGGACGGTGAAAACGCCGAGCAGGTAGGCCGCAAGGAGCACCAGTGCGAAGTCGACGCACCAGGCGAGGACACGGCGGCCGGCGGCGGGGCGGCTCGTTAACGGTGGGGCTTCGTACGGGTTGGACATGGTCTCCCCCCGGAATGCGGGTTGCTGATGCGGTGTGAGGTCGTGGTCGGCAACGGTCCGGAGGGCTTACCGCGTGGCCGAGAGCGGTGAGCGCGGTCAGCGAAGTAGTAATCGCCCCGGCCCCGTACATTGTACGACACTCCGAACACCGTACTCAACTGCGAACGACGTGCGCAAGGCCGCACATCGTTCGACCGTGCGCGACTGGATCGACCCGGACGACACAGGCACCCAGAGCGCCATCATGGCTTGCAATGGCGCCATTATGGTGTCATGGTGGTGTTATGGACCTCACTCCGTACGTCGACAATCTCCGGCACGAGCTCGCGGTCGCCGCGGATGCAGGCGGAGAGGAAGCCCGCGCCCTGGCCGAGCGGCTCACCGCACCCTTGGAGTCGGCGGCCCGGCTCACCCTTCTGAACGCACTGTCCGCCGCCATGGGCGAGGTCACGCGCGACCTGGCGCCGGGCTCGGTGGACGTACGACTGCGGGGGCTGGACCCCGAGTTCGTGGTGACACCACCGCCGGGTCAGGAGGCGTACGAGGAGGCCGGGGAGCGCGAGAGCCCGACGGGCGGTACGCGGGCGCCCTTGCCGCCCGCCCCGGTGGACAGTGACGAGGGCGGTACGGCACGGATCAACTTCCGTCTCCCTGCGCACCTCAAGAACCGGGTCGAGGACGCCGCGGGACAGGAGGGCCTCTCGGTCAACGCCTGGCTGGTACGGGCCGTCGCCACTGCCCTGGAGCCCGGCGAGCCCAGCCGTGCAGGGCGCAGTCGCCATCGGGTCCAGCAGGGCTACACGGGCTGGGTTCGCTAGCTGCACCGGCGTGCCGCACCGCTCCCAGCCACTTCCCATTCACCCGCTCCACCAGCGGGAACGCACATCAGAGCCATGAGGACGGGACAGCCATGCCTACCTTCGACACTCCCGAACCGATCTCCGTCACCCTCGAATTCGACGTCGGGTCCGCCCGGATCACCGCGGGCAAGCGCGCGGACACGGTCGTCGAGGTACTGCCGGGCGACGGCGCCGACGAGGACGACGTGCAGGCCGCTCAGCAGACCAGAGTCACCTGCTCGGGCGGCAAGTTGCTGGTCAGGGGACCCAAGAAGCGTTCTCTGTTCGGCAAGAGCGGCTCGCTCGACGTGAGTATCGAGCTGCCAGCCGGATCGGACGTCCAGGGCACCTCGTCCATGGCGGACTTCACGTGTGAGGGCCATTTCGGGGACCTCAGGCTCAGGACCTCGTTCGGTGACATCCAGGTCGAGGAGGCGGGAACGGTGTCCCTGAAGACCGACCACGGCGACATTCGCGTGGACCGCACGGCGGGGGACGCCGAGGTCATCGCGGCGGGCCGGATCGACGTCGGGGAGATCGCGGGCGCGGCGACGGTCAAGAACGTCAACGGCGAGACCAGCATCGGCTCGGTCACCGGCGCTCTGCGGGTGAACTCGTCCAACGGCCGTATCTCCGTAGGCATCGCGCACGCCGGAGTCGACGCCAAGTCCGCCAGCGGCGGTATCCGGATCGGCGAGGTGGCACGCGGCCAGGTCTCGCTCCAGACCGCTGCCGGTGATCTCGAGGTCGGCATTGCCGCGTCCACCGCCGCCTGGCTCGACGTGAACACCCGTAGCGGCATGGTCCGTAACTCCATCGGCCCGTCCGAGGGCCCCGCGACCTCCGACGAGACCGTCGAGGTGCACGCCCGTACCGGAGCGGGCGACGTCGTGATCCGCCGCTCCTGACCATCCGGGCCGCAGAAGAGGACCACCGCGCGGATTCTCTCCGCGCTCACCGCGCCCACCCGGCGAACGCGGGCGGTGCACACGTCGCGGGCCGCGATCCGACCCATGACGCCGATGCCGTGCGCCGCGACGCCGTTCACCGCACGTCACTCTGCGCTGGAGGACACACCATGCAGCACGAACCGTCGGCACACACGCACGGGAAGACCGCTCAGGACGCAGCGCCGCTCCCCGAGCCGGTGCAGCTGCCGACGGCCCGTCCAGCGGGCTGCCCGTTCGATCCGCCCGGTGAGCTGGCGGGGCTGCGTGCGCAGCAGCCGCTCAGCCGGATGCTCTACCCCGACGGGCACGTGGGCTGGCTGGCCACCAGCCACTCCGCGGTCCGTGCGTTAGCCGCCGACCCCCGCTTCAGCTCTCGGTACGAGCTCCTGCACTCCCCCTTCCCGGGCCTGGAGATGGCCGAAATGCCGCCGGCGCCGATCGGCGACCTCACCGGGATCGACCCGCCCGACCACACCCGCTACCGGCGGCTGCTCACCGGCAGGTTCACGGTCCGCCGGATGCGTGAACTCACCGCCCGCGTCGAGCAGATCACCGCCGAGCACCTCGACGCCATGGAGCGCCAAGGCCCGCCGGTCGACCTGGTGAAGGCGTACGCACACCCCGTCCCGGCGCTGATGATCTGCGAACTGCTCGGCGTGCCCTCCTGCGACCGCGAGGTCTTCCAGCGTCACGCGGCGACACTGAGCGGCCTGGACGCCACGCAGGACGAGCAGTTCGCCGCGTACAGCACGCTCCAGGACGTGGTGCACGAGCTGGTACTGGCCAAGCGGGCCGACCCCACCGACGACCTGCTCAGCGATCTGACCACCAGCGATCTCACCGATACCGAGCTCGCCGGAATCGGCACCTTCCTGCTCGCCGCCGGCCTCGACACCACCGCGAACATGATCGGGCTCGGCACGTTCGCGTTGCTGAGCAACCCCGGGCAAGCCGCCGCTCTGCGCTCCGAACCCGGCCTCGCCGACCAGGCGGTCGAGGAGCTGCTGCGCTATCTGAGCATCGCCCACACCGGGGCGCGGGCGGCGCTGGAGGACGTTGAGCTGGACGGTCAGCTGATCAGGGCGGGTGAGACGGTCACCATCTCGGTGCAGGCCGCCAATCGCGACCCGGACCGGTTCGCCGACCCCGACACCCTCGACCTGCACCGGAAAGCCACCGGGCATCTGTCCTTCGGCCACGGCATCCACCAGTGTCTGGGCCAGCAACTGGCCCGCGTCGAGATGCGGGTCGCCCTTCCGGCGCTGTTCGCCCGGTTCCCGACGCTGCGGCTTGCCGTCCCGCCGGAGGAGGTGCCGCTGCGCGCCGACATGAACATCCACGGGGTGCACCGACTCCCCGTCACGTGGGACGAGGCGTAACCCGGTGGAACTCGGCATCGACCGCGAACGCTGCCAGAGCGCCGGGATGTGCGCACTGACCGCCCCCGAGGTGTTCGACCAGGACGCCGAGGACGGCCGGGTGCTGCTGCTGCGGACCCGACCGTCGCCCGGGCAGGACACCGCGGCCCGTCAGGCTGCCGACATCTGCCCCTCCGGGGCCATCACCGTCATCGAGGAGCGGGAGGGCGGCAGTTCGGCCGCACCGGAGTCGTAGCCGGGCGCCGCGGGCGGAGTGCGGGTGCGGGTGCCGGAGAAGACGAACAGGCGCAGCACAGCGAACCGGCCGATCCCGGCCAGCGCCGATGCCGAGAGGTACACCAGCTGCTCCCGCCACACCCCGGGCGCGGCCTGAACCAGGTGCAGCAGCGCCATCGCCGCGCTGGTCACCACGTAGGCGGCCGCTGCCGTCCCTGCCGACTGCGCATGCCGACGCAGCCCGCAGCGCCGCCCGTCCCTGAACGTGAGCCGCGCGTGCAACTCGGTTGCCAGCACCGTGGAGGCGACCGTGACGAGCGCGTTCGCCGCCATCCATGGCATCAGGGCGGCCAGCAGGGCCACTGCTGCGCTGGAGCAGAGTCCGACGGCGCCTCCGCAGACCGCGAACCGTACGAATGCGGTGAGGGGGCTTGCGGGTCGCGATCGGCGCGATGCGTGCGGATCACGGTCCATCAGGACACCTCCGGCACAGGACGGCCTGGTGTCGGCGTGGTCGCCCCGGGGAGCAGTCGTACGGGCTCCCGTTGGGGCTCCGCCCCAAGCCCCGCGCCTCAAACGCCGACGAGGCTTGATTGCGGGGCTCCGCCCTGACCCCGGCGGCCGGCGAGGCTTGTTTGCGGTCGGCGCGCCTGCGGGGGATGGAGGCGCGCCGACCTGACGAACAGTGTACGGCGAACGTACAGCGTGCGCAAGAGCGTACGTTGTACGGAACGGTCGGCCGGGCGGATGCCGCGGCGGCAACGCACCCCTCCGGCCCAGCAGCTGGGAGCCGCTGGGCCGGAGGGTGCGTGCCGGGTGGTTCAGTCCACGAGCTCGCGCTCCCGGCGAGGGCGTGCCAGGCGCTGGACCGGGGAGATACGGCCCAGCTTCTCGCCCTCGACGTCCACGTTCGGCAGGAGCCAGTCGAGCCACTTGGGCAGCCACCAGGCGGACTTGCCGAGCAGTGCGAACAGGGCGGGCACGATCGCCATCCGGACGATGAAGGCGTCGAAGAGGACGGCGACGGCGAGGCCGAAGCCGATCATCTTGATCAGGTCGTTCTCCTCCATGATGAAGCCGGAGAAGACGCTGGCCATGATGATCGCGGCGGCGCTGACGACCCGGCCGCCGTAACGGAAGCCGGTGACGACCGCCTCGTCGGGCCGCGCCCCGTGGACGTACGCCTCCCGCATGCGGGTCACGAGGAAGACCTCGTAGTCCATCGCGAGGCCGAACACCACACCGATCATGAAGATCGGCATCGTGCTCATCACCGGGCCGGGCTGGTCGACGCCGAAGACGCCTGCCAGCCAGCCCCACTGGAAGACGGCCACGACCGCGCCGAGCGCCGCGCCCACCGACAGCAGGAAGCCGAGCGCCGCCTTGAGCGGTACGAGCACCGACCGGAAGACCACCATCAGGAGCAGGAACGCCAGGCCCACCACCAGGGCGAGATACGGCAGCAGCGCGTCGTCGAGCGTCTTGGAGAAGTCGATGAACAGCGCGGTCTGGCCGGTCACGAGGATCTCGGCGCCGGTGTCCGCCTCGAGGCCGCTCACGGTGTCGCGGATGGAGCGGACCAGTTCCTCTGTCTTGCCGTCGCTCGGCCCGGTGGCCGGGATGACGTTCAGGATCGCAGTGTCGCCCGCCTCGTTGACCGTGGCCGGGGACACCGAGGCCACGCCGTTCTCCTTGGCCAGGGCCTTGCCCACGCCGTCGGCCGCGGAGGCCGCGTCCTTGGCGTCGACGGTGACCATCAGCGGGCCGTTGAAGCCGGCGCCGAAGGACTCCGAGAGGATGTCGTACGCCTTGCGCTGCGTGGTGTCCGGCGCCATCGTGCCCTCGCCGGGCAGCCCGAGCTCCAGGCTGGCGGCCGGCACGGCGACGGCGCCCAGGCCCAGAACGCCGACGAGCAGGACGGCCACGGGGTGGCGCAGGGTGTAACCCGCCCAGCGGGCGCCCAGGTTGGGCTTGGCCTTGGCTGCCCGCTTGGCGGCCTTGCGCTGCTGGCGGGCCGAGAGCGGCTTGCCGTAGTGCTGCTTGCGGTCCCTGCGGCGCAGCACCTTGACGGGTGCGAAGCCGAGCAGCGCGGGGACGAGCGTAATCGCGATGAGTACGGCGACGGCGACGGTACCCGCCGCGGCCAGACCCATCTTGGTGAGCATCGGGATGTTGACGACGGCCAGGCCCGCCAGGGCGACGATGACCGTCAGACCGGCGAACACGACTGCCGAACCCGCGGTACCGGTGGCGCGTCCCGCGGCCTCCTCGCGGTCGCGGCCCTCGGCGATCTCGGCGCGGTAGCGGGAGACGATGAACAGCGCGTAGTCGATGCCGACCGCGAGGCCGAGCATCAGCGCCAGTGTGGATGTCGTGCTGGACAGGCCGAGGGTGGTGCCGAGCGCGGTGATACCGGAGATGCCGATTCCGACGCCGATGAGCGCGGTGAGCAGCGGCATGCCGGCGGCGATCACGGAGCCGAAGGTGATGAGCAGGACGAGGGCGGAGACGGCGACGCCGAGCTTCTCGCCCGTGCCGCCCATGGAGGCCTCAATCTTGACGGCGTCGCCGCCGGCCTCGACGGTCAGGCCCGTGCCACGGGCCTTGTCGGTCGCCTTGGTCAGCGCGTCGTGCGCCTCGTCGGTCAGCTTGGTGGCGGCGACCTTGTAGGTGACCACCGCGTAGGCGGTCGTGCCGTCCTTGCTGATGGCCTTCGCCTTGTACGGATCAGTGACCGCGGCGACCTGCGGGGCCCTGGACAAGTCGGCGACGAGCCCGGCCACTTCGGCCTTCTGCTCGGGGTCGGAGATCTTCTCGCCCTTGGGTGCGCGGACGACCACACGGGCGCTGGCGCCGTCCGCGCTCGCGGCCGGGAACTTCTCCTGAAGCAGGTCGAACGCCTTCTGGGACTCGGTCCCCGGCATCGAGAAAGTGTCGGCGGGCGGAGGAGGGGCGGAGGAGGCCGCGAAGCCGACTCCGCCGAAGATCAGCACCCATAGCAGTGCCATCAAGCCCCGCCGTCGGAAGGCGAGGCGGCCCAGTTTGTAGAGGAACGTAGCCACGGCGAAAGGCTCCCGTCGGATCGGCAGGGAAGACAGCGGACACGGGGACTATATCAAACCGCACAGACGGTTTACTTGGGTGCTGACCGTACGTTGTGCGTTGCGCCGAACAATGTACCCACTAGCGAACGGTGTGCACAAGTCCGTACACTGTTCGGCGAGCGCCTGGCACCCCTGGCGCTCCAGCGCCGGGCATGCCCGCACAACCTGTGAGTGCCGGGCATTAAGAACCCGTCAGGAGTCGGATCTCAAGGGAAAAACAAACCAGCATGCTGGTATATTTCTCTCGCGCTGGGCGGGTATCCCGGCACCGGCCGAACCTCGAACGCAGCCACCCCCCAGCCCGCTGCCGCACCCGGTGACCGGTTCCTCGCCGAACGATCCGGCCACGGGGTGCAGCAACTGCCCCGCCGGGGCAGGGGCTTTCACCCCAAGGAGAGAAGGAACGTGTCGGAGCAAGCTGTCAGCCTGACGTCCGAATTCGTGAGTGATCCCGCCCGATACCCGGAACTGCGCGAGCAGGGCCCGCTCGCCCGCGTCGTCCTCCCCCAACTCGAGACTCCGGTCTGGCTCGTCACCGGCTACGAGGACGCCAAGGCGGCTCTGAACGACCCGCGCTTCATCCGCGACAGCACCAAACTGCCGGGCCAGGAAGGCCCCAGCATCGTGGACCAGATGATCGCGGCGTACGGCCTGCCGGCGGAGTACAGCCAGTACCTGGGCATCCTCATGCTGCAGGACGGCACGGAGCACGCCCGGGTGCGCAAGCTGCTCACCCGCTCCTTCACCGCCCGGCGCGTCAACGCGAGCCGTCCCCTGCTGGAGAAGCTCACCGCCGGCATCGTCGCCACCCGGTCCGCGATGGGCGAGGTGGTCGACCTGATCGAGGCGATCGGCTACCCCGTCGCCGGCGAGGCCCTGTGCCGGCTCATCGGCGTCGACGAGGCCGACCGGGCGGACGTGCAGTCCACGATCCGCCAGTACGCATCGGGCAACCCCGAGACGTTCGTTCCGGCCCTGCAGAGCATCGTGGAGTACGCCAAGGATCTGATCGCGCGCCGCCGCGCCGAGCGGGGCGACGACCTGATCTCCGACCTGCTCGGCGCCGCCGACGAGGCCGGGGCGAAGGACGCGCTCTCCGAGACCGAGCTGATCGCGATATTCCTGCTGCTGGTCAACACCGGTATCACGCCTCCCGCCGAGTTCCTGTGCAGGGCGGTCCTCGCGCTGCTCGACCATCCGGACCAGCTGGCGAAGCTGCGCGCGCAGCCGGAGATCCTGGGCTCGCACGCCGTCCCGGAGTTGCTGCGCTTCCTCACCTCCGCGCCGATGAGCGCCCCGATGTACGCGACCGAGGACCTCGAGTTCCAGGGGTGCCCGGTCAAGCAGGGCGAGGCGGTGAGCGCCTCGCTGCTCGCCCTGAACCACGACCCGCGTGAGTTCGCCGCCCCCGAGAAGCTCGACCTCACCCGCGAGCTCGGCTCCGGCACCGGGCACATGGCGTTCGGCCACGGCCCGCACCTGTGCATCGGTGCGGCACTGTCCCGCATGCAGACCGAGGTCGTCATCGACCAGCTTCTCCTCAAGCACGAGGGCCTGCAGGTCGCGGGCGAACGCGAGTACCGGGGGCAGCCGGGTGAGGGCATGCACCTCATCAACCTGCCGGTGCGCTTCTGAGGCACCACTGACCGTCCTGCCCGGGGAGGGTTTGCCACGAACCCTCCCCCGGCTTGCCTGCGTCATGGCCACCGGCTCGCGCGAAAGGGCGCGGTCAGCACGGGCGCCGTGTACGCCACGGGGACGGGGGCGTCAACGCCGGGGCACGGGGTGACCGCCTCCTGGACCCGGACGGCCGGCATGCCGTGCAGCCGGCCGCCGGACACCTGCCAGCCGCACGCGAGCGGCCTGGGTCCGCCCAGGGTCTGCACGATCAGGACGGCGAACTCGACGCGGGCGCCGACGAGTCCGAGGGCGAGCGCGATCTCGACCCGCCACAGTTCATCGGACACCGCGTCGAGCCGGTCCGTGAGGGTCACCGTGGCCTCGGCCACGACGTACAGTCCGTCGGCCTCCTGGGCGCTGTAGCAGAGCTGGTGGACGCCGGGCCCAAGGGCGCTGAGCACCTGGGCGAGCGCGAGGCCCGCGCGGCGCCGTCCGCGCCGGGTCGATGCGTCACCGGGGACACGCGGGACGGGAGTCCTGGTCCTGGCCACAGCGGTCGCTCCTCCTTGGGGAAGTCGAGTCGGGACTGCGCGCGACGTGGCGGTGACCGCGACCGGCGTGGGGTTGCCACGGGCCGCGGTCACCGCGCGCAGTAGGCCGCTTGCCGGGGATCAGCGACCGGCCTCGACGGCCCCGCTCCCCGCGACCTCCTTCACCGCACCGGCCTGCTCGGAGCCGGTCTGCTCCGGGTCGGGCTGCGCGGAGTTGCTCTGCTCCGAGTCGGTCCCGGCGGTCTCCTCCGCGGCGGCGACCCTGCCGCCCTTGATGAGGAAGAGCGCCAGTACGGCGGCGCCCACGACACCGGCCGCGCCCGCCAGGAAACTGGCGGACATGGCGTCGGAGAAGGCCTGGCGTGCGAACTCGAGCAGCGAGTCGTCCTTGGTCTGCTCGGCGATGGCGAGCGCGTCGACGATCGAGTCCTTGGCCTGCTCGGGCGCCGAGTCCGGCATGGCGCCGGTGTAGGTGCCCGACAGGACGGCGCCCAGAACGGCCACACCCAGAGCCGCACCGGCCTGCTGGATGGTGTCGTTGAGCGCGGATCCGACACCGGCGTGCTCCTCCGGCACGGCCCCCATCAGGGCCGCGATGACCGCCGGCATCGCCAGACCGCTGCCCGCACCCATGAGGAGCATGGACGCGATCAGCGGCCCCCAGCCGTCGCCGACCGAGAGGGTCGACAGCACTGCGAACCCGGCCGCGATGACGAGCAGGCCGGCCACGGCGATGATGCGGTTGCCGGTCTTGGGGATCAGGGCGGCGCCGATGCCGTTGAACACCAGGGTCGCCACGGCCAGCGGCGTGAAGGCCAGACCGGTCTCGGTGGGCGTGTAGTCCAGTACGTACTGCAGGTACTGGGTGAGCACCAGCATCAGACCGCCGTTGGCGAACGTCAGCAGTACGAGCGAGAAGCTGGCGCCGGTGAAGACACGGTTGCGGAACAGGCTCGGCGGCACCATCGGCGATTCGACGCGGCTCTCCCAGACGGCGAACGCCACCAGACCGACGACGGCCAGGGCGAGCGAGATCTGGGTACTGGCGTGGCCGAGGCCGTCCTTGGGCAGTTCGTTGATCGTCCAGACCAGCGAGGCCATGCCGACCATGGACAGCACCATGCCGACGGGGTCGGCCTTGCGCCAGGGCCCCTTGGACTCGTCCATCAGGATCAGGGCCGCGATGATCGCGAGGGCCGCGATCGGGATGTTGATCAGGAAGACCGAGCCCCACCAGAACTTGGCGATCAGCGCACCGCCCAGCACCGGACCGCCGACCAGGCCGAGCATGGCCACCGCACTCCAGGCGGCGATCGCCTTGGGCCGCTCCTCGTCGTCGAAGACGGTGATGAGGATGGACAGCGTGCTCGGCATCACCAGAGCACCGCCGACGCCCATCAGGACGCGGGCGAGGATCAGCTGTTCAGGACTGTCGGCCCAGGTGGCCAGGACCGACGCGGCACCGAAGGCCGCAAGTCCGATGATCATGATGCGCCGTCGCCCGAACCGGTCGGACATGCTGCCCGCGGGCAGCAGGAGGCCGGCGAAGACCAGCATGTACGACTCGATGATCCACTGAATGTCCTGGGGGCTCGCCTTCAGGTCCTCCGCAAGGGGCGGAACCGCCACGGTGAGCACCATGTTGTCGATGACCAGCACCAGCGTGCTGAGGCAGAGCACGATCAGGATGAGCCAACGTCGCGGATGACGTTCCATCTTGAAACCTCTCGAACGGTGTGGGCGGGGCGCCCAGTGGGGGAACCTACAGGATTATCAAACCAACGTAGCGGTTTTTTATCTGGAGCCCATCCGGCTTCGAGCCAATCTCGTGCCTTCGTACGCTGTTCGGCTTGCCGCACACTGTATGATGGACGCACGACGTTCGCAATCCCGCACGACGTGCGGATCAAGCGCTATCCTGAGGTGACGAAAGAAGGAGGCCCACATGCCCGCCAAGGAGCAGGTGATCCAATCGGTGTGGACCCGCCCGCGCCGCGTTCGGCGTGAGCAGCCGTCGCTGAGCCAGGAACAGATCGTGGCCGAGGCGATCCGGCTGCTGGACGCCGATGGAATCGAAGCCCTGAGCATGCGGCGCCTGGGCGCCCGTCTGAACGCCGGTGCCACCTCGCTGTACTCGTATGTGGCCAACAAGGACGAGCTGATCGAGCTGGTCGTGGACGAGGTCTACGGCGAGATGGAAGTCCCGGACGCCGACGATCCGGAGGGCTGGCGCTCGGCAGCAGCCCGCAGTGCCCAGAGCCTGCGGGCCACCATCCTCAGGCACCCGTGGCTTGTTTCCGTGCTCGGCCGTGCCGGGTTCTCCTCTCTCGGCCCGAACATGATGCGGAACACCGACCGCATGCTCGCGGTGTTCGAGGCGGGCGGTTACGACCTGGACGAGGCCGACCACGCCATGAAGGCCCTTCTCGCCTATGTCGTCGGGATGGGCACCAGCGAGGCCGCGTGGCTGACGGCGCTCGCCCGCAGCGGGAAGAGCCAGGAGGAGTGGGTCGAAGGTCTGTGGCCGGCCGTGGAAGCGGCCGCGCAGCCGTACCCGCGACTGCGTGCCTGGTGCGCGTCACGCCGCACCGGTGACCCGATGGGCAGCAGCTCGACGGACATTTTCTCCTACGGCCTCGACCGGCTGCTCGACGGCCTGGGGAAGGCCTAGGACAGGCCCGAGGTCCTGGAGTCGTCGGGTACGTCGCTGCGACGTACCCGACGCCCCGCCGGGACTGCACGGCGAAGGCGGGAGCCCGGAAGTGCGGACAGCCGTCGCCGGACCCTGCCCGGGGCGGGCAGGGTCCGGCGACGGCTGTTCCGGCGGTGGCGGGCGTTCAGGTCCGTGGTGCGACCCGGCCGCCCTGCCCCGCCCTTGAGGCACGATGGGTGAGGTGCCTTCGTACGGCGCCTTGGCTCGTGGGTGGGGCGCCTTCGTGCGGCGCCGTTGATAACGGCGCGTCCTGGGGATGCCGCCCACGACGGCATCTCGGTGCGGCGCCCCGGACGTTGGCGCCCCGGACGTCGGCGGCGATGGCACTCACGGCGCCACTCCGGTCATGGACAGGCCGGTCTCCTCCGGCAGCCCGAGGGCGACGTTCATGGACTGAACCGCACCGCCCGCGGTGCCCTTGGTGAGGTTGTCGATGGCGCTGACGGCGATGATCCGGTGCGCGCTCTCGTCGTAGGCGACCTGCACCTGCACCGCGTTGGACCCGTACACGGCCGCGGTCGTCGGCCACTGCCCCTCGGGCAGCAGACGCACGAACGGCTCGTCCGCGTACGCCTTTTCGTACGCCGCGCGCACGGCCTCGTCCGTCACCCCCGGCTTCGCCCTCGCCGAGCAGGTGGCCAGGATGCCGCGCGGCATCGGCGCCAGCGTCGGCGTGAAGGAGACGGTGACCCGCTCGCCCGCGACGGAACTGAGGTTCTGTGCCATCTCCGGGGTGTGCCGGTGCCCGCCGCCCACGCCGTACGGCGACATGCTGCCCATGACCTCGGAGCCCAGCAGATGCGGCTTGACCGCCTTGCCGGCCCCTGAGGTCCCGGACGCTGCGACGATCACCGCGTCGGCCTCGGCGAGCCGCCCGGCGTACGCGGGAAAGAGCCCCAGCGAGACGGCGGTGGGATAGCAGCCGGGCACCGCGATGCGCTTGGACCCCTCCAACGCGGCGCGGGCGCCCGGGAGTTCGGGCAGACCGTAGGGCCACGTCCCGGCGTGGGCGGAGCCGTAGAACTTCTCCCAGTCCGCGGCGTTCTCGAGCCGGAAGTCGGCGGCCATGTCGACGATGAGGACGCCGGGGCCGAGCTGGTCGGCGACGGCGGCGGACTGGCCGTGCGGCAGCCCGAGGAAGACCACATCGTGGCCGGACAGCGCCTGAGCGGTGGTCTCCTCCAGAACCCGGTCGGCGAGCTGTGGCAGGTGGGGCTGCAGCGCCCCCAGATACTGGCCCGCGTTGGAGTTGCCGGTCAGGGCGCCGATCTCGACATCGGGGTGCGCAAGGAGCAGGCGCAGAACCTCGCCCCCCGCATACCCGCTTGCTCCGGCAACAGCTGCTCGTACTCTCATGAGTTCTCCCCGTCGCGGGCCTGTCGTTGTACCCGTCCCCGACGGCCGCCTTCACCAGTGTTGATCATGGACACTTCTCAGACGTGAGCGAAACGCTCGGCGCGTACTTCGGTGAGGGCGTCGACTGCCGTCGTCGCCCGGCGCCACCCCTCGTGGACCTGGTCCAGTACGCGGGGCAGCGTGCGGAGGAACGTCTCCACCTCCTCGTCGCTGATGATCAGCGGCGGGGCGAGCCGTATCACCTCCGGCGAGACGGCGTTCACCAGCAGACCCGCCTCCTCGGCCGCCTGCTGCGCCTGGAGGGCGAGCGGCTCGGCGAGGGCGATGCCCATCAGGAGCCCCGCTCCGCGTACCTGGGCGACCAGTGGGTGACGTAGCGCCTCGATGCCACGGCGCAACTTCTCGCCCTGCCGCCCGACATGGTGCAGGAGGTCTTCGCCGGCGATGGTGTCGAGTACGGCGAGAGCCGCGGCGCAGGCGACCGGATTGCCGCCGAAGGTGGTGCCGTGCGAACCCGGACCCATCAGCTCGGCCGCCTTGCCGAAGGCGAGAGTCGCGCCGATCGGCAGCCCTCCGCCGAGGCCCTTGGCGAGCGTGACCAGGTCCGGCTCGATGCCCTGCGCCTGGTGCTCGAACCAGTGGCCCGTCCGGCCGATGCCGGTCTGCACCTCGTCCAGAGCCAGCAGCGCCCCGGCGGCCCGGGTGATCTCACGGGCGGCGGCCAGATAGCCGGGCGGCGGGACGATCACACCGTTCTCGCCCTGCACCGGCTCAAGGACCACCAGGGCGGTGTCCTGGGTGACGGCCCGGCGCAGGGCCTCGGCATCTCCGTACTCGACGAAGGTGACATCGGCCGCGAAGGGCTCGAAGGGAATGCGCTTGGCGGGCTGGCCCGTCACCGACAGGGCGCCCATGGTGCGGCCGTGGAAGCCGCCCCGGGCGGCCACCATGTGCCGGCGCCCCGTGAGGCGGCCGATCTTGAAGGCCGCCTCGTTGGCCTCGGCACCGGAGTTGCAGAAGAAAACCCGGCCGGCGCGGCCCGCCAGCTGAAGGAGCCGCTCGGCGAGCAGGACCGGCTCCTGTGCGATGAACAGGTTCGAGACATGGCCGAGCCGGCCGACCTGCTCGCTGACGGCCTGGACGACGGCCGGATGCGCGGTGCCCAGGGAGTTGACGGCGATCCCGCCGAGGAAGTCCAGGTACTTCTTGCCGTCGGCGTCCCAGAAGGCGGCGCCCTCGCCGCGCACCAGCGGCACGCGCGGGGTGCCGTAGTTGCCCATCAGCGACCCCTGCCAGCGCTGAATGAGCTCCGTATTCCCGGCCTCGCTCATGCGTTCCCCTCTTCGTCGTCCGGCACGACCACCGTGCCGACTCCCTCGTCCGTGAACATCTCGAGCAGGACCGAGTGCTGGATGCGGCCGTCGATGACGCGGGCGTTGCTTACGCCGTTACGCACCGCGTGCAGACAGCCGGCCATCTTCGGCACCATGCCGCTGGCCAGCTCGGGCAGCAGCTTCTCCAGCTCCGTCGCCGTGAGCCTGCTGATCACCTCGTTGCTGTTCGGCCAGTCCTCGTAGAGGCCTTCGACATCGGTGAGCACCATCAGCGTCTCGGCGCCAAGCGACGCAGCGAGTGCCGCAGCCGCCGTATCAGCATTGACGTTGTAGACATGTCCGTCGTCCTGTGAGTGGGCGATCGAGGAGATCACCGGGATCCGGCCGTTCTCGATGAGCGCCTCTACGGCGCCGGTGTCGACCTCGGTGATCTCGCCGACCCTGCCGATGTCGACCAGCTCACCGTCGACCTCGGGCCAGTGCCTGGAGGCGGTGATGGTGCGCGCGTCCTCGCCGGTGAGGCCGACGGCAAGTGGCCCGTGCTGGTTCAGCAGGCCGACGAGCTCGCGCTGGACCTGTCCTGCGAGAACCATGCGTACGACGTCCATCGCCTCGGGTGTGGTGACGCGCAGGCCCGCCTTGAACTCGCTGGCCAGACCGCGCCGGTCGAGCTCCGCGCTGATCTGAGGTCCGCCTCCGTGCACGACCACCGGCTTCAGTCCGGCGTGGTGCAGAAAGACGATGTCGTGGGCGAAGGCGGCCTTCAGCTCGTCGTCGACCATGGCATTGCCGCCGAACTTGATGACGGCGATCTCGCCGCGGTGGCGGATCAGCCACGGCAGCATCTCGATGACGGACTCGGCCTTGGCCAGGGCTGGGTGCTGATAGGTCTTCATGAGGCGTACGCGCTGTTCTCGTGGACGTACTCGGCGGTCAGGTCATTGGCCCAGACGGTCGCCGGCTCCGTGCCCGCCGCGAGGTCGGCCGTGATGACGACCTCCCGGCCGCGCAGGTCCACCCCGTCGCGGTCCTCGCCGATCGCCCCGTCCTTGCAGACCCACACACCGTTGAAGGCGACGTTCAGCCGGTCCGGGTCGAACTCGGCCTGTGTGGTGCCGATCGCGGCGAGCACCCGGCCCCAGTTGGGGTCCTCGCCATGGATGGCGCACTTGAGGAGGTTGTTACGGGCGATGGCCCGCGCGACCTCGACGGCGTCGTCCTCCGACGCCGCGCCCACCACGTCGATCCGGATCTCCTTGGAGGATCCCTCGGCGTCGCCGATGAGCTGCCGCGCGAGATCGTCGCACACGCTCCGTACGGCCTCGGCGAACTCCCCGTACTCCGGGGCGGTCTCGGAGGCACCGGAGGCTAGCAGCAGCACGGTGTCGTTGGTGGACATGCAGCCGTCGGAGTCGACCCGGTCGAAGGTGGTACGGGTCGCCGCGCGCAGCGCCCTGTCCAGGCTCTCGCTGCCGAGGTCCGCGTCGGTGGTCAGGACCACCAGCATCGTGGCCAGACCGGGAGCGAGCATGCCCGCGCCCTTGGCCATCCCTCCGACGGTCCAGCCGGCGCCCTCGTACACGGCGGTCTTGTGCACCGAGTCGGTGGTCTTGATGGCGACCGCGGCCCTCTCGCCGCCGTCCGCGGACAGTTCGGCCGCCGCCTTCCCGACCCCGGTGAGCAGCCGGTCCATGGGCAGTCTTATACCGATGAGCCCGGTGGAGGCGACCGCGACCTGGTCGGCGCTGTGCCCGTCGAGTACCTCGGCCACCTTCTCGGCCGTCGCTCGCGTGTCCTTGAGGCCCTCCGGTCCCGTACAGGCGTTGGCGCCACCCGAGTTGAGGACGACGGCGCTCACCACCCCGTCCGCGAGAACGCGATTGCTCCACACCACGGGCGCGGCCTGCACCCGGTTGGAGGTGAAGACGCCCGCCGCGGCCCTGCTCGGACCGTTGTTGACCACCAGGGCCAGGTCCGGGTTGCCGTTGCTCTTGATTCCGGCTGCGACGCCTGCGGCCGAGAAGCCCTGCGCTGCCGTGACACTCATGGCGAAACTCCTATGGTGGAAAATCCCAGTTTCTTCAAGGGGGCGAGGGCGAACGCCGACAAGGCCGCGGCCGGTGGGGCTGGGCCGCGTTGGCGGTGTTCCGCGAAGACGGAGGGACGCCCTCTCAGCGAGGGGTTCGCCACGAGCCGCTGAGCCGTCAGGCCCGGCCGGCGGGCACCCCATATCTCTGTCGCTGATGCCAGAGAGGTACGTCGGCCACTATCAGCCGGGACTTGACCGTCCGTCTAGCCTTTCGCGACAAACTGCTGGCAATTCAAGTTCTTCTGCACCGGGCTGTCCTGTCCACAGGACACCGGGCGGGCCGAGCCGGGGAGACCGTCCCTTTGACCGCCGGCGGATCACTGATAAGCATGGACAGAATAACCGGCCTGGAAGAGCCCGGAGTCGTCGTAACCGATGCTCTGACAGGCGGGAACACCCTAAGAATGCGGGCTGGGGAGCAGATCCATCTCGCACAGTACACGGATCATGAATCGCTTCTCAATAGGAAGCCGATCGTGAACGGCTTGAATTGGAGTGGACGATGAGCAGCAACCTGTTCGATGACGCGGATGGCCGGTTCTATGTCCTGGTGAACGAGGAGGAGCAGCACTCCCTGTGGCCGTCGTTCGTCGACGTTCCCGCCGGCTGGCGGGTGGTGTTCGGCGAGGAGGGCCACCAGCAGTGCCTGGACTTTATCGAGCAGAACTGGACCGACCTGCGACCGAAGAGCCTGCGTGAGGCGATGGCCGCGTAAGCAGCTGCCGCCGGCAGTCTCCCAGCCGCACCGCGAGGCCTGCGAACGGCTCGTCAGCCCTGCTGACGGGCCGTTCTCGCAGGGCCCCGGTCAGACGGCGGCGGCGTGGAGCGGCTGCCCCCTATCCCGCGCGGGGCGGCTGCCCACGATGGAGTCGGCGATCTCGCCGCTGCGTACGGCGATGTTCGACAGCAGCGCCGACGACAGGCCGTGCGTGTGCTCGGTGCCGCCCTGGATGTAGATGCCGCAGGACAGTTCGGGGGTGGTGACGAGCCGGTTGTCGCGCTGCACCCGGTGGCGTCCCGCCGCATCGCGCAGGCAGTAGCGGTCGAGGTCCCCGAGCAGGCGGCTCGGCTCCATGGAGTCGTAGCCAGTGGCGAAGACGATTGCGTCCACGTCGAGTTCCTGCGTGTGGCCGTCCAGCAGCGTGTCCAGGAGGACACGCGTTTCGTCGCCGGCCCGTTTGACCTCCCTGACCCTTGTCATGTTGAGGAAATGCAGGCGTTCGGTGCCTTGTACGTCCTCGTCGTACGAGCGCCGGTACAGGTCTTTGATGACGTCGGAGTCGACGACGGAATAGTTCGTGTTCTTGTGGTAGCGCCAGAATGATTCGCGCGCCTTGTCCGTGCCGTAGTAGTAGTCGTCGACCGCGTCGGGGTCGAATATCTGGTTCGCGAAAGGCGTGTCGTCCGCGACGGAGTATCCGTACGACGGGAAGATCGCGGACACCTCGGCGTGCGGAAGGCTGTCGTACAGGAACCTGGTGATCTCGGCGGCGCTCTGGCCGGCGCCGACCACCGCCACGCTCTTCAGGTCGCCGGGGTTCATGCGCCGGTACTTCTCCAGGAACTCCGAGCTGTGCCAGACGCGTTCATCGCGCTCCATACCGTCCGGCATGCGCGGCACCAGGCCCGTCGAGATGGCCACGTTGCGCGCGTTGACCACCCTGGTGGAGCCCGTGGCATTGTCCCGGGCTTCGACCTGCAGGTACTCGGAGCTCCCCGCCCCGGCTCCCTGCGGCAGCCGGATCGCGGTGACGTCCGACCCGTAGGAGACCCGGTCGGTGAACCTCGATGCCGCCCACTCCAGGTACTGGTGGAACTCCAGACGCGTCGGGAAGAAGTCCATGTTGTTGACGAACCGCGCCAGCCGGCCCGACTCGTGCAGAAACGACACGTAGCCGAACCGCGACACCGGATTCCGGAAGGTGGCCAGGTCCTTCAGGAACGAGATCTGCATGGTCGCCGACGGCAACAGCATGTTGCGGTGCCAGCCGAACGCGGACTGCCGCTCGAAGAACGCGGCCCTGGTCGGATGCGCTGGAACATTCTCCTGGTGTTCTTCCAGGGAGATGGCGAGCGACAGATTTGACGGGCCGAAACCTATGCCGACCACGTCGTATATCTCGTGTGCACGAGTACCCATAGAGAATTCTCCCGCTAGCGTAGCTGTGACAGGGCATACCGAATTTTCGGCAGGCCAACTTTTGTACCCCAAGAGGCCTCTGATTGGGAAAGTCGATAACTATCGTCAAGCTCACGGCTGGTGGTCTCGGAATCTCAACCGGTGATCCGGGAGACATGCATTCAAGTATTGCACTTGAGAACACCGCGAAACTAACTTAGAGCGGCGGGACGAGCCTTGCAAGAGTTCCGGCGAGCCGCACACCGGGCGCCGCTGTCCTGTCGACAGTACAGCGATGCGGCCGACTCGAGAATTATTTGCAGCACCGCTCGAAGCACCAGTAGCTTCGACGACAACGAGAACCCCTACTGCGATTGAAATCACCGAAGGGTGGATGCCGGATGTTCGTTCCCAACCAGTATCGCGAACCGAACGGTTCGTGGATGGTCGACGTGATCCGTAAGAATCCGTTGGCGCTCATGGCGACCAACAGCAGCCCGGCCGAAGGAAGTCCGCCCGCCGGCCCGTTCGCCACGCATTTGCCCGTGATACCGGATCCGCAGATGACCGGTGAATGGGCCGACGACCTGTCGGGTACGACCCTGTTGGGCCATATGAACAGAGCGAATCCCCACTGGGCCGCGCTCGAGACGGGCAGCGTCGTCCTGCTGGTCTTCACCGGACCGCACGGCTATGTCTCGCCGACGGTGTACGAGATGACGCCGGCCGCCCCGACGTGGAACTTCACCTCGGTGCATGTGCACGGCGTGCTGGAGAAGCTCGATCCGGGCGAGGAGACGCTGGAGGTGGTGCAGTCCACCGTGCGCGCCTTCGAAGGCGAATTCGGGACCGGCTGGGACATGTCCGAGTCGATCGGCTACTTCCATAAGCTCGCGCCCGCGGTGGGTGCGTTCCGGGTCAGAGTGTCCGGGGCGGACGGCATGTTCAAGCTCAGTCAAGAGCAGGCGCCCGAGGTCCGTGACCGGGTGCAGCAGTCCTTCGCCGGGCGCGAGAGCAGTCGTCATCGCGAGACGGCCGAGCTGATGAGCGCGTTGCCGTGCCCGCACGCGGCCTTGAGCGGGCCGCCGGCCTGAACCTCGTCCAGCACTGCCTTCAGGGCCCTCGCTCCTCACGGAGTGCGGGCCCTGTGGCTTGTGGTCCGGGCGGAGGCGGAACTCCGCTGCGTCCGCCGGCTCGGCGGGATCAGGCACTGATGCTGGCCCGCTCCTGGACCTCTTCCATCTCCGCCATCTCATCCAGAGCCTGTCCGGCCGCGCTGTCGAGCGTCTCCAGGACCCACTGCTCGAGACCGAGTCCCGACTGCTCCGCGGCCTTGTGCCACCACTGGAGACGGCTGCCGGGCAGCGCCAGGCGCCGCGTCGTCTCGAGCTGCTTGGCGCTTCGCGGCTCGTCCGCCCGCGCCATGCGCAGAGCGCCGCGTAGCTGCTTGGTGGTCCACTTCTTCTGCTCGGCACGGTCGAGCCACAGCTCCTGCTCCTCGACCGGCAGGGACGCTATCTCGGCGTGGTGCTGGAACGTCAGCGCGTGGCGCCGCCGGCCGAACTCGAACCGCCGGGCGACCCACGCGTAGTTCCGCAGGGTCTGGTACTGCAGCCCGGCCGTACGGATGCCCCGCTGGTAGCGGTCGGTGTAGTGGTCCTTCCCGTGGACGAGCCAGTCACCGAGCCACCACGACGACGAGTCCACGATGCCCGAGAGCTGACGGCCGGCCTGCTCCCAGTCCTCGTAACTCATCCCGGCCGGTATCTGCAGACCCACCTTCGTCGTGAGCACCTGGCCGTGGCGCAGCTCGTCACCGCTACTTCTGCGCTGCCGGGGCAGGGCCTGCGGCCTTCTGCGGAACGTGGCGACTTTGGCGCCTTCGAGGTCACTGGTCCGATTGGTCATCATGCCTCCGTGTGAGTGGACGCGAATGCGGCCTCGACCACAAAACCTCCCGAGTCATGGCGGCCACCGGCCTCTTCCCCTGCGCCCCTGTGGCGCGACCGTCTCTCGCAGGGCGAGGTTTCTCATGAGGAATCGAACACCTCACCGCGCAACGCCCGCGCAACAGGGCGGTGCCGTGGCCGTGTTGCGCACCTGTTGCGGGTGATTCGGTCTGCTGGTCCCCGACGGTTCGCCCGAACTCGAGAAGAGGCCCCGAAGATGACCGCCACCACCACTGCGCAGGCGTCCACCGAGAAGACCGGCGCCCGCACCGAGCACGCCGCATCGCTCATCGGCAACGCCCGCGAACGGATCGACGCGCTCGACAACCGCATCATCGGCCTGATCCGGGAACGGGTGGCCTTCTCGGCCATGATCCAGGAGGCCCGCATCGCATCGGGCGGCCGCCGCGTGAATCTCTCCCGTGAGATGGAGATCCTGTCCCACTACAGCGACGCGTTCGGCAAGCCCGGCACCACCCTCGCGATGACGCTCCTGGAGCTCGGCCGGGGCCGTATCTGAGCCCAGGCACACGCGAGGCGCCGCGGGCGCCGATCCGCACCCAGGCAAGGCCCGGCCGTCACCACGGCCGGGCCTTCCGCTGTCCAGGGTGATGTCCCCGACAGGGTGGCAGGTAAGTCGTCACGAGCGCACGCAACGGCCCGCCGAGCAGAGCTCGGCGGGCCGAAGTGCTTTCACCGTGTCGTGCAGCCGCAGCCGCCTACGCCTGGTCGGCCACCACGGCAGCCAGTTCGGCGATCGTCTGCCGCCTGAACACATCCTTCGCGGAGATCGGCAGTCCGGCCTTCTTCGCCTTGGCGACCACCATGATGCCCAGGATCGAGTCGCCGCCGAGTTCGTAGAAGTTGTCGGTGATACCGACCTGCGGGAGGCCGAGTACGTCGGCCCAGATCCCGGCGAGCGCACGCTCGGTGTCGGTGCGCGGCTCGAGGCCGCTGTCGGTGTCCGCCGTGTGCTGCGGTGCCGGCAGCGCCCTGCGGTCGATCTTGCCGTTCGGGGTCAGCGGGAACTCGGCGAGCGGCACGAAGGCGGACGGCACCATGAACTCCGGTAGCCGGGCGGCGACGAAGTCGCGCAGTTCGGCCGCCTCCGGCTGCTGCCCGGCGGCGGGCCGGACGTAGCCGACCAGGCGCTTGTTCTGCCCGTCGTCCTCCACGGCCATGACGAACGCGGCCTCGATGCCGGGGTGCTGTGCGAGGACCAGCTCGATCTCGCTGGGCTCGATCCGGTAGCCGCGGACCTTGACCTGGTGGTCCACCCGGCCCACGTACTCGATGGCTCCGTCCGGCGTCCAGCGCACCAGGTCCCCGGTCCGGTACAGCCGGTCGTCCGGTGCCTCGCCGAGCGGGTTGTCCAGGAAGCGTTCCGCGGTCAGCTCCGGGCGGTTGAGATAGCCGCGGGCCACCCCGGGGCCGGCGATGTACAGCTCGCCGACCACGCCGATGGGCACCGGGGCCAGCTGCTCGTCCAGTACGTAGACCGTGGTGTTCGCGAGCGGGCCGCCGATGGGCACGGCCGCGTTCTCGTCGGCCTCGCGCACCAGATGCCACGTGGCGTACGTGGTGGTCTCGGTGGGCCCGTAGACGTGCAGCAGCCGCTGCGGGGGCTCGGCCGCGAGGACCTGGGCCACCCGGGAGGAGTTGACCGCCTCGCCGCCGAAGAGCAGATGCCTCAGCGTGCGGAAGGCGGAGGGGTCCGCGGCGACGACCTGGTTGAAGACGGCGGTGGTCAGGAACAGCGTGGTGATCCGGTGCCGGGTCAGCGCACCGATCAGCGCGGCCGGATCGAGGAGCGTGTGCTTGTCGATCACGACAAGGCCGGCTCCTGCGACCAGCGGCGCCCAGATCTCGAAGGTCGCCGCGTCGAAGGTGGCATCCGCGCCCTGGCCGACGATGTCGTCCTCGCGCAGCGCTACGTAGTCGGCGTTGCACACCAGCCGGGTGATCGACCGGTGCTCGATCACGGTCCCCTTGGGCTTGCCCGTCGAGCCCGAGGTGTAGATGACGTACGCGGCGTCGCGCGCCGAGACCGGGATGCGCGGCGGCTCGGCCGAGTGCGCGGCCAGCGCCTCCTGCTGTTCGTCCAGGCAGATCATCCGCACGTCGGTGGCCGGCAGCCTGCCGGTCAGCCGCCGCTCGGTCAGGCACACCGCGGCCTCGGCGTCGGCGAGCATGAAGCTCAGCCGGTCGGAGGGGTATTCGGGGTCCAGCGGCAGGTAGGCGCAGCCCGCCCGCAGGACGCCGAGCAGCGCGGCGAACAGCTCAGGTCCGCGCGGCAGGCACACCGCGACGAAGGATCCCGGCCGGACACCGGCCGACGCCAGAAGGTTGGCAAGGCGGTTCGCCCGGGTGTCCAGCTCCGCGTAGGTCACCGTGGTCGAACCGTCCACCACCGCGACCGCGTGGGGCCGGGCGCGCGCCTGCTCGCCGACCAGCTCGTGCACACCCCGGTCGGCGGGGAACTCGGCCCGGTTGACCGCCCAGTCGGCGGTGACGATGCGGCGCTCCTCCTCGTCGAGGAGGGGGAGATCGCCGACCGGCCGCGAGGGGTCGGCCACCGCGGCGGTCAGCAGCACCACCAGGTGGCGGGCCAGGCGCTGCATGGTGGTCGCGTCGAACAGTGCGGTGTCGTACTCCAGGACACCGGCGATGTCACCGGCGCTGGTCTCGGTGAACTCGACGGTGACGTCGTAGGCCGAGGGCACACCGGACGGGTGGAACTCCCGCAGGCTGAGCCCGGGCAGCTCGGCCGTCTCACCGAAGGCGTCGCGCAGCAGTACCATCGCCTGCACCAGGGGCTGACGGCCGCCGTCCCCCCGGTCCCCCAGCTCGTCCACGAGGCGCTCGTAGGGCACGTCCTGGTGCGAGAAGGCGTCCAGAACGGTGAGGGTGTTCTTGGCGAGAAGCTGCGTGAACGGGGTTTGCGGCAGCACGGTCCCGCGCAGGACGAGGGGGTTGGCGAAGTGGCCGACCAGGCCGTCGAGCTCCTGGCGGGGGCGGCCGGTCGCCATCGTGCCGAGCGCCAGGTCCTGCTGCTGGCTGTAGCGGGAGAAGAGCACCTGGCAGGCCGTGAACAGTCCGGAGAACAGCGTGCTGCCGCCCTCCTGGGCCAGGTCGGCGAGGCCGCGGACGACGTCTGCCGGCACGCGGAACTCGTGCAGCGCGCCGGTCGCAGTGCGCACGCCTGGCCGTGGCCTGTCAGTGGGCAGGCGCAGGACGGGCAGGTCGGCGAGCCGCTCGCGCCAGCACTTCAGGCGCGAATTGAGCTTGGCGTCGGTGAATCGCTTCCGCTGCCAGGCCGCATGGTCCGCGTACCTCGCCCGGAGCTCGGGCAGCCGCGAGGGCCTGCCCGCCACGGCGGCCGCGTACAGCTCGCCCAGCTCCGCGGTGATGACGTCCTTCGACCAGCGGTCCGCGGCGATCTGGTGCAGGCACAGCACCAGCACGTGCTCGGTGGCGGTCAGCCGGGCAAGGAGCACACGCAGCACCGGTCCACGGGCGAGGTCGAAGGGTGCGGTGACCACCTCCCGTATCCGGGCGTCCAGCTGGGGCTCGCGTGCCGCCTCGGGCAGTGGCTCAAGGTCGGCGAGCTCCGGCTCGACGGGGGCGGCGGACCACACCTTCTGGGAAGGCCGGCCGTCCACCACGGCGTACGTGGTCCGCAGCGGCTCGTGCCTGGCCACCAGTTGCCTGATGGCCTCGGTCAGCGCCGTCACCCGCAGCTCGCCGTGCAGGCGGAACGCGATGACCGAGTGGTGCTCCACTCCGTCCGATGGAAGGCGGTACAGCTGTTCCTGGCCCAGCGAGAGCGGAAGCCAGTCGTCTCCGGCCGTGGCCGCGATGCCGGCCGGCCCGCGTTCCCGCAGCACCGCCGGCTCCTCACCCAGCAGGGCACCAGGGCCGATCGTCACGTCGGTCATCTCGTCATTCCCTTCGCGTCCACAGAAATACGGCCGCCGTCAGAAGCTTCTCTTGCACTGGTCGATGTGTCGGGGTCCCGGAAGACAACGGAACTCAAGGGGTGGCGCATTACCCGCCTACGCGGCCACCCGCTCTGCCATGAGTTCGAGCAGCTCGGGGGTAAGGAATTCGTCGACCGGGCAGACGCCCGACATCGTCGAGAAATACCGGTCACTGATTTCGGGGCTCGTCGAGATCGCCCGCAGCATGTCCACCTGGTGCGCGGGCGCGGCCAGCCGGGCCGTCTTCAGCGTGCTGCGGTAATAGGGCATGAGAGCCTCGGTGCGCTGGACGGCGAAACGCTCGAGTGCGCTCTGCAGCCGCTCCGGGTCCTGGAGACCGTCGCCGATGCAGTCCACGAGAAGCTGGGACTGGAAGAAGCCGTCGGTGATTCCGCGCGCGGTGATCGAGTCCTTGTGGTGCCCGGCGTCCCCGATGAGCGCCCAGCCGGGACCGGCCGCCTGCCGGAAGAAGTTGCGCTGGTCGCCGGTGCCGTGCACGCGCTCCAGCTGGCGGCCGCCCGCCATCTGTTCACGTACCTCCGGCGCCGTCCTTGCCACGCAGTCGAGCAGGGCGTTCAGGGCGTCGCCGCGGATGTTCCCGAACTCCGACTGGGGGAAGTAGCCGGCCACCAGCGTCGCGCCGTCGTTGGTCGGTACGGTGCCGACCCAGTTCCCCGGCGCCTCGAAGAGCCTGAACTCCGCCGGGAGGTCGGACCAGTAGGAGTAGTAGGCGCAGGTGAACGCCGGGTCCTCGACCACGAGCGGTGCCTGGAGCTTGGCCGCCACCGTCGAGCGCATTCCGTCGGCGCCGATGACCAGCCTGGCGCGTTCGACGTCTCCGCCGCCGCCCCTGACGGAACCGGTCCGCACACCCACGACGCGGTCGTCCTCGAAGACGAGGTCGTTCACGGAGCAGTTGTCGCGGAACTCGACTCCCGCGTCCACCGCGGCGTTCACCAGGATCGAGTCGAGCAGGTGACGCCTGGGCGCATAGGCGGCCGAGATGCCGTCGGCCGGCCACGAGCAGCCTTCGAGCCGGAAGTCGTCGATGGTGTAGCGGACCTTGTCGAGGGCCGGGGCGCCGGTGCTCACGACGTCGGGCAGCACGCCCCAGCGGTTCAGCTGGGCCACACCGGGCTGGTGGATGTACAGGGTGGACAGGGTGTCCTTGGGGAACCTGGCACGCTCGAGCATGAGCACCCGGTACCCGGCGCGCGCGAGCAACATCGCGGCCGGTGCTCCGGCAACCCGCGCGCCAACCACAATCACGTCATACAAGAGATGCTCCCGAAAGTGACCTTAATTGCCAATGCCGTTAAGGTGCCGGTTAATTACCTTGCATATCTCGGCCGCAGGTCCCGGCATATTCATGCCCAGGTGTGTGGAGTGAATGTCCCACTCCTCAATGTCCCCGAGAATGTGGGGCATCCAGTGGCTGCGGTACGACTCGTCCGGATTCAGTGTCGCGTTGAAGAAGAGAGCGGCACCGCGATACACGGGCGACTCGAAGTCCTTCATCATCGTCACGTGCCGGACCATGATCGTTGACGCGGTGTCCACGAGGGACTCCCGGTCACCTTCGGCCGATCCGGCAAGGGCCGGGAGACGCTCCCCGAAGAACTCGCGTACCTCGGAGGCATCAACCGTCTCGTTGTGCGTGAACCAGGAAGCGGGGACGCAGTCCAGCAGGGCGAGCGTCGCCACCTCATGTCCTTGACTCTGCAGTTCCGCGGCCATGGCCTGGGCAAGGGTGCCGCCGAGGGAGAGTCCGACCAGGTGGAACGGACCTTCCGGCTGGACCTTGAGTATCTGCTCCAGATAGTCGGCGATCATCGCGTCGATCGACCGGGGCAGTTCCGCCCCGTCGAAGCCACGCGCCTGTATCGCGTAGACCGGCCTGTCCTCGCCCAGGTGTCCGGCGAAGCCCATGTAGGCCCAGGAGAGCCCCACTCCGGGGTGGACGAACCACAGTGGCGCTTGTTCGCCCCCGGTTTTCAGTGGCAGCACCACCCCGAACGGGTCGGTGTACTCGGACGACTCGGTGCCCGATGCCAGGTACGCGTCCAGCTCCACGACGGTGGGCGACTGGAACATGACCCGGATGGGGATTCCGACCCCGAGCAGCGTACGGATCCGGTTGATGAGCCGGCTGGCGAGCAGCGAATGCCCGCCCAGGGCGAAGAAGTCGTCGTCGATGCCGACCCGTTCGACGCCCAGCACCTCGGCGAACAGCCCGCACAGCACTTCCTCGCGCGGTGTCCGGGGCGCCCGGTAGACGCCGCCGAAGAACTCCGGCTCGGGCAGTGCGGCCCGGTCGAGCTTGCCGTTGGGGGCCAGCGGCAGCCTCTCCAGCGTCACGAAGGCCGCGGGGACCATGTACTCCGGCAGGCGGTCCGAGGCCAGGCCCCGGATCTCGTCGACGGTCAGTCCCTCGCTCCGCGCGGGGACGACATAGGCGACGAGCTGCTTGCCGGCGTTGCCGGCCCGGCCCTCGCGGGCGATGACCGCCACCTGGGCGATGCCGGGGTGGCCGGTGAGGGCGGCCTCGACCTCGCCGGGTTCGACGCGGAAGCCGCGCACCTTGACCTGGGAGTCGTCGCGGCCCGCGTACTCGAGCCGGCCCTGCTCGTTCCAGCGGGCCAGGTCGCCGGTGCGGTACATCCGCGAGCCGGGAGCGCCGTACGGGTCGGCGACGAAGCGTTCCGCGGTCAGGCCGGGACGGCCCCGGTAGCCGCGGCCGATGTTCCCGGCGACGTACAGCTCTCCGACGACGCCCGAGGGAACGGGAGTCAGGGCCGGGCCGAGCACGTAGGTGCGCATGTTGCCCAGTGGCGTACCGATGGGAGTGCTGCCCGCACCCACCCACTCCTCGTCGTCGAAGACGGCGAAGGCGGTGGCGTAGAAGGACTCGCTCTGCCCATAGGCGTTGACCACCTGCACGCCCGGGAACGCCTCCCGCGCCCGCTGCACCAGCGTCGCGGGCAACGCTTCGCCGGCGAAGACGAGCGTGTCGACGCTTGTCCTGTCGGCGATCTGGTCGACCAGTTCGGCGAAGGCGGAGGGGACGGTGCTGATCACGCTGCCGTCCCAGCCGTCCCGCTCGCCGAGGACCAGGACGTCCCGGACCACTTCGACGCTGCCGCCCGAGGTGAGGGTGGTGAAGATCTCGAACACCGAGACGTCGAAGTTGATGGACGTGCCCGCCAGCATCCGCCGGTCCGGCCCCATCCCCACCTGCGACGCCAGCCGCAGTACGCCGTTGACGACGTTGTGGTGGGTGATGGCGACGCCCTTCGGCGCGCCGGTGGAGCCCGAGGTGTACATGACGTACGCCAGGTGCTCCGGTCGCAGTGGGGCGCTCCGTTCCCGGTCGGTGAGATCGGTGTCGGGGCCGGCCTGCTCGGCGTCGAGGGTGTCCAGGTGGAGCAGGGCGCTGTCGCTCGGCGGCAGCACGGACTCGGTGGCGGTGTCGGTGAGGATCAGCTGGGGGGCGGCTTCGGTGAGGATGGCCTCCAGGCGGTGGCTGGGGTACTTGGGGTCGATCGGCAGGTAGGCGCCGCCGGCCTTGAGCACTGCCAGCAGAGCGACCACCAGGTCCGCCGACCGCGGCAGCGACACCGCCACCACCGACTCGGGACCCACCTCGTGCCGTACCAGCTCCCGCGCCAGCCGGTTGGCGGCCGCGTTCACCTGCCGGTACGTCAGCGACTTCTCGTCGCAGACCACGGCGACCGCGTCCGGCGTCGCCGCGACCTGGCGCTCGAACAGGCCGGGGACGGTCACCTGGGGCGTGAAGGTGGCCGTGTCGTTGAGCTCGAGCAGCCGGTCGTGCTCGGCCGGCTCCAGTACGTCCACCAGGCCGACCGGTGTCGTCGGATCGTTCGCCACCTGCCTCAGGATCCGCGCCAGACGGGCCGCGATCGCCTCCACCGCGTCCCGGTCGAAGGCGCCCTGCTGGTACTGCAGGACCATCTGCAGGTGCGGTTCGGCGCCGGCCATCAGGGCCAGCGGGTAGTGGGTGCCGGAGAAGGGGCGGATGCCGGTGAACGCGATCCCCGCCGCCGTGTTGGCGTCGCTCAGGCCTTCCTTGTCCACCGGGAAGGACTCGAAGACGACCAGCGTGTCGAACAGGCTCTTGTGCCCGGCGGCCTGCTGAATGTCGCTCAGCCCGTAGTAGTGGTGGTCCAGAAGTGCTGCCTGCCTCTTCTGCAGACCGGTCACCAGATCGGCCAGCGAGTCCCCGGGGGCGTACGCGACGCGGACCGGGAGGGTGTTGATGAACAGGCCGATGATCGAGTCGACATCGGTCAGCGTGGGCGGGCGGCCGGAGACGGTGGCACCGAACACCACGTCCTGACGGCCGGTGAGCCGGCCGAGCAGGATGCCCCAGGCACCCTGGAGCAGGGTGTTGAGGGTGACGCCCAGCTCGGAGGCGCGCCGGTTCAGCGCACGGGCCTCCTCCAGCGGCAGCTGGATGTCGATCTGTCCGACACCCTCGTTGTCCGGGGCTCCCGGGGCGAGCACGGTGGGGTCGGCGCCGGCGAGCTCCTCGGCCCAGGCGCGGCCGGTCGCCTCGTGGTCCTGCTGGGAGAGCCAGACCAGGAAGTCCCGGAACCCGCGCACCCGCGGCAGCACCGTGGCGTCGCCACTGGACCCGTACAGCCGCAGCAGGTCCTGCATCAGCAGCGGGAACGACCAGCCGTCGAAGAGCATGTGATGCGCGGTCAGGATCAGCTCGGAGCGGTCCGGATCCATCGTGACCAGGGTCAGCCGCAGCAGCGGAGGGGTGGCCTGGTCGAAGTGCTCGTGGTGGTCGTCGGCGACGAGCTTCTCGAACGCCTCCTCGCGGGCACCTTCCTTCAGTCCGCTGAGGTCGACGTGGCGCCAGGGCACCTCGACGTGGTCGAGGACGATCTGGACCTGGTTGCCGTCGGCGTCGGTGACGACCGCGGTGCGCAGTCCGGCGTACCGGTCGAGCACCGCCTGTCCGGACTTGCGCATCCGGGCGGGGTCGACCTGTCCCGACACGTGGAAGACGATCTGCATCTGGTACGCGTCGAACGTGTCGTCGTCGCTCTGCATCGTGGACTGGAAGAGCAGCCCGGACTGGAGCGGGGTCAGCGGCCAGACGTCGGCCAGAGCCGGGTAGCGCTGCTCCCAGGCCTCGATGTCCCGCTGGCGTACCGACACCAGCGGCAGGTCGGAGGGGGTCAGACCGCCGGCGCCGGGAGTGGCGACATGCCGTACGAGCGCCTCGAGGGCCTCGATCCACAGGTCGGCCAGCTCCTGCACCTCTTCGCGGCTGAGCACCCCGGCCGGGAAGCCGATCATGGCGCCGAGCTGGGCGCCCAGTTCGGTGTCGACGACCGCCGAGTTGATCTCCACGGTCGACATCGCCGGCATGTCGGCGTCGAGGGCGGCGTCCAGGGCGGGCAGCTGGGTGAAGCCGAGCCCGCGCAGCTCCTCCGGCATGTCGGCCGAGGAGAACTGGCCCAGGTAGTTGAACCCGATCTGCCCCGCCGGGTGACGGCGCAGCTCGGCTTCGGTGTCCGGGTTGAGGTAGCGCAGGAGGCCGAAGCCGAGGCCCTTGTCCGGGACCGCCCGCAGCTGCTCCTTGACGGCCTTGATGACGCCGCCCGCGGCAGGACCGCCCGCGAACGCCTCGTCGAGGCTGAAGCCGGCCGTGTCCAGGCGGACCGGGAACATGCTGGTGAACCAGCCCGCAGTACGCGACAGATCCGCGCCCGGCACAACGTCCTGCTCACGGCCGTGGCCTTCGAGCCGGATCAGCGCCGAGGGTTCCGTCACGCCCCGCCCGCGACGCCACTTGGCGAGTGCGAGGGCCAGGGCCGCCAGCAGGCCGTCGTTGACACCGCCGTGGAAGGCGGCGGGCACCGATGTCAGCAGCGCCTCGGTCGCCGCCACCGGCAGCTGGATCTCGAGGTGCTCGACGGTGGAGCGCACATCCACCGCGGGGTCCAGGGGCCTGGAGCCCAGGACGGGGTCCGGACCGTCCAGCATGGCGCGCCACAGGTCCAGTTCGGCCACCCGCTCGGGGCTGTTGGCCTCCTCCACCAGGGCGTGTGTCCAGCGCCGCACCGACGTGCCCACCTCGGGGAGGTCGGGGGCATTGCCGTCGCGGATCTGCTTCCACGCCTCGGCGAAGTCCGGGACCAGGATCCGCCAGGACACTCCGTCGACTACCAGGTGGTGGAGTGCCACCAGCAGACGGCCGGCTCCCTGCTCCGCGTCGAACCAGACGAACTGGGCCATCACTCCGGCGGCCGGATCGAGGCGGCCGGTCGCGGCGTCCAGTTCGGCCGCGGCGCTCTGCTGCCAGTCGTCCCAGGTGCCGTCGCAGGCGACCTTGTGCACCAGGGAGGCCACCTCGATGGTGCCGGGCGCAGCGATGTGCAGGCTGCCGCCGTCCTCGGTCAGGAGGCGGGAGCGCAGGATGTCGTGGCGGTCCAGGACGGCGCCCAGCGTCGCGGCGAGTTGGTCCTGGTCGATCCCCTCGGGCAGTTCCAGGGCCAGCGACATGGAGAACCGGTCGAAGCCGCCGCCGAGTTCGAGCATGTACTTGGCGATCGGCAGGAGCGGCAGTTCGCCGGTGCCGCCGCCCTCGAACTCCTCCAGTACCGGGCGGGCACCGACGTCGCTGGTGGCGACCTCGGCCAGCTCGGCGACGGTCCGCTGCTCGAAGATCTGGCGCGGCGACACCTCGACGCCCTGGGCCCGTGCACGGGTGACGACCTGGATGGAACGGATACTGTCGCCGCCCACCGCGAAGAAGTCGTCGTCGAGACCGACCCGGTCCAGGCCGAGTACGTCGGCGTAGACACCGGCGAGTATCTCCTCGACCGCCGTCCGGGGTGCGCGGTAGGTCCCGGCGGTGAACTCCGGATCGGGCAGCGCGGCCCGGTCCAGCTTGCCGTTGGGGGCCAGCGGCAGCCGTTCCAGGACGACGAACGCCGAGGGCACCATGAACTCCGGCAGGCGGCCCGAGACGAAGCGCCGCAGATCCCGCGCGGACAGACCTGCGGTCATGTCCACCTCGAGAGCACCGAGGCCGTCGACGCTGTGGTCGTCCCCGGCACCGACGGGAACGACATACCCCACCAGCTGCTTGTTGCCGCCGGGCCCGGCACGGACGATCGCCACCGCCTGCGCCACCTCGGGGTGGGCCACCAGCGCGGCTTCGACCTCGCCGGGCTCGATACGGAAGCCCCGCACCTTCACCTGCGCGTCACCGCGGCCCGCGTACTCCAGCCGCCCGTCGGTGTTCCACCGGGCCAGGTCACCGGTGCGGTACATCCGCGAGCCGGCGCCGCCGAACGGGTCGGCGACGAAGCGCTCCGCGGTCAGGGCGGCACGACCGTGGTAGCCACGCCCCACGTTGCCCGCGACGTACAGCTCGCCCACCACGCCGACCGGGACCGGCACGAGTCCGGGGCCCAGGATGTAGGTGCGCATGTTCCCGATCGGGGCGCCGATCGGAGCACTGCTCGCGCCGTCCCACTGAGCGTCGGCCGGCAGCGGGAAGGTGGTGGCGTAGAAGGACTCGGTCTGCCCGTAGGCGTTGACCACCCGCACGCCGGGGATCGTCTCCCGTACACGCTGGACCAGCGTCGCGGGCAGCGCCTCACCGGCGAAGACCACCGTCTCGGCGCTGATCTCGCCGGACGTCTGGTCCAGCAGCTCGGCGAACACCGACGGAACGGTGCTGATCACACCACCGCTCCAGCCGCCGCGCTCACCGATCACCAGCACGTCACGGGCCACCTCGACGGTGCCGCCGACGGACAGCGTCGTGAAGATCTCGAACACCGACACGTCGAAGTTGACGGACGTGCCCGCCAGCGTCCGTGTTCCCGCCTTCATGCCCGTCGCGGACGCCAGGCTCGACACACCGTTCACCACGTTGTGGTGGGTGATCGCGACGCCCTTCGGCCGGCCGGTCGAGCCCGAGGTGTACATCACGTACGCCACGTGCTCCGGCCGCAGCGCGGAGATCCGCTCCGCGTCCCCGAGCTCCGCGTTCCCGAGCTCCGTGTCCGTCTCCGTGCCGTCGAGGTCGACGTCACCGAGGAACAGGGTGGCGATGCCGGTCTCCGGCAGCACCCCGACGGTCTCCGCGTCGGTCAGCAGCAGCGTCGGACGCGCGTCGGAGAGGATGAAGTCCAGGCGCGTGCTCGGGTACTTCGGGTCGATCGGCAGATACGCTCCGCCCGCCTTCAGTACCGCGAGGAGCCCGGCCACCAGGTCCGCGGAGCGCGGCAGCGACAGCGCCACCACCGTCTCCGGACCCACACCGCGCCCGATCAGCTCGCGCGCCAGGCGGTTCGCCCGCGCGTCGAGTTCCCGGTACGTCAGCGACTGTTCGCCGAACACCACCGCAACCGCGTCCGGTGTCGCCGCGACCTGCCGCTCGAACAGCCCGGGAATGGTCACGTCGTCAACCGGCGCCGCCGTGTCGTTGAAGCCGCGCAGCACCAGCTCCCGCTCGGCCGGCTGCACCAGCTCGACCGCGGCGACCCGCTGACGGGGATCGGCGGCCAGCTGCCCCACGACTCGCGTGAACCGTGCGGCGATGGCCTCGACCGTCTCCCGGTCGAACAGGTCGGTGGCGTACTCGAGATGGCCCAGTACGCCCATGCCGGGAAGGTCGGCCATGTTGAAGAACAGGTCGAACTTCGCGGACTCGTTGCGCACCCGCTCGAACTCCACCCGCAGACCAGGCAGTTCGAAGTCCTTCCGGGCGAAGTTCTGCCAGGCGAACATCACCTGGAACAGCGGCGTGTACGCGGTGGAGCGCTCGGGGTTCAGCTCCTCCACCAGGCGCTCGAAGGGAACGTCCTGGTTGTCGTACGCGGCCAGGGACTTGTTCCGCACCTGGTCGAGCAGCCGGTCGAAGGTGATGCCGCCCGACAGGTCGGCACGCAGCACCCAGGTGTTGACGAAGAATCCCACCAGGTCGGCGAGGCCTTCGTCGGTGCGGTTGGCGATCGGGGATCCAATCGTCACGTCGTCGCCGCCGCCGAGGCCGTGCAGCAGCACCGCGAGGGCCGACTGCAGCACCATCGACACGGTCACGCCGTGTTCGCGGGCCAGCTCGTCGACCGCGGCCACCACCTCCGGGGCGAGGCCGAACTCGACCGTGTCACCGCGGTGGCTGGCGGCCGGCGGGCGGGGACGGTCGGCGGGCAGCTGCAGCGGCTGCGGCACACCCGTCAGTTCGTCGCGCCAGTAGCGGACCTGGGCGGACAGCGCACTGTCCGGGTCGTTCTCCTCGCCCAGCACCTCGCGCTGCCACAGCGTGTAGTCGACGTACTGCACCGCCAGCTCGTCCCACTGCGGGGCATCGCCCTCAAGCCGGGCGGTGTAGGCGGCGCCCAGGTCCCGGGCCAGGGGCGCCATGGACTCGCCGTCGCTGGCGATGTGATGGATCAGCAGGACCAGTACGTGGTCCTCCTCGCCGGTACGCAGCAAAGTCGCCCGCACCGGGATGTCGTTGGCCAGGCTGAACGGGTAGGCCACGGCCTCGGCCATGGCGTCCTCCAGGCCCGCCGCGTCCGTCTGAACGACCGGCATGTCCAGCGTCGTCTCGTCGGCCGGGACGACCAGCTGGTGCGGTACGCCCTCGGAGTCTTCGACGATCAGCGTGCGCAGGCTCTCGTGCCGGGCCACCACGTCCCGTACCGCCGACTCCAGCGCGCCGACGTCCAGGGCGCCGGTCAGCCGCAGCGGGAAGGGTGCGTTGTACGTCGCCGAGGGGCCCTCGAACCGGTCGATGAACCACAGCCGGCGCTGCGCGAACGACAGCGGCACCAGGTCGGGCCGCTGCTCCGCCTTCCGCAGCTGCGGGCGCACCCTCGACCCCGGCGACAGGTGCCCGGTCAGCTCCACGACGGTGGGAGAGTCGAACACCACCCGGATGGGAACCTCGACGTCCAGCGCGGTGCGGATCCGGCTGACGAGCCGGGTCGCCAGCAGCGAGTGCCCGCCCAGGGTGAAGAAGTTGTCGTCGATGCCGACCTGGTCGAGCCCGAGCACCTCCGCGAACAGCCCGCACAGGAACTCCTCCTGCGGGGTGCGCGGCGCCCGGTAGGCCTGGCCGGCGAACTCCGGCTCGGGCAGGGCGGCCCGGTCCAGCTTCCCGTTCGGGGCCAGCGGCAGCCGCTGAAGGACCATGAACGCCGCCGGCACCATGAACTCGGGCAGTTGGGCGGCCACGAACTTGCGCAGCTCATCGATGTCGATGCCGCTGCCGGCCTCGCCCGCATCGACGGGCACCGCGTACGCCACGAGCCGCTTGCCGGCCGTGCCGCTCGCCTCGCGGGCGATGACCGCTGCCTGGGCGACGCCCGGGTGGGCGGTCACGGCGGCCTCGATCTCGCCGGGTTCGACGCGGAAGCCGCGCACCTTCACCTGCGCGTCACTCCGGCCCACGTACTCCAGCTGGCCGTCCGCGTTCCACCGCGCCAGGTCACCGGTGCGGTACATCCGCGAGCCCGCGGATCCGAACGGGTCGGCGACGAACCGCTCGGCCGTCAGCGCGGCACGACCGTGGTAGCCGCGTGCCACCGAACCCGCGACGTACAGCTCGCCCACCACGCCCGGGGGTACCGGTGAGAGACCGGGGCCCAGGATGTAGGTGCGCATGTTCCCGATCGGGGTGCCGATCGGGGCACTGCCCGTACCGTCGCCGGGGCCGGCGGAGGTGGTGGCGTAGAAGGACTCGGTCTGCCCGTAGGCGTTGACCACCCGCACGCCGGGCATCGCCTCGCGGATCTTGTGCACCAGCGACGCGGGGAGCGCCTCACCGGCGAACACCAGCGTCTCGGCGCCGATCCTGTCCCCGAGCCGGTCGATCAGTTCGGCGAAGACCGACGGGACCGTGCTGATCACACTGCCCGACCAGCCGTCACGCTCGCCGAGGACCAGTGCGTCGCGGACCACCTCGACGCTGCCGCCGACGGACAGCGCGGTGAAGATCTCGAACACCGACACATCGAAGTTGATCGACGTGCTCGCCAGCATCCTGGAGCCTGCGCCCGCGCCGACACGCGACGCCAGCTGCGTCACACCGTTGACGACGGTGCCGTGGGTGATCACGACGCCCTTCGGGGTCCCGGTGGAGCCCGAGGTGTACATGAGGTAGGCCAGGTGCTGCGGACGCAGCGGCGCCCGCCGGTCGCCGTCACCAAGGGCGGCACCGCCCTCGGCGCCCTCGAGATCGACGTCGTCGAGGAACAGACGCGGTACGTCGTTGTGGGGCAGCACGTCCACGGTCGCCGCATCGGTGAGGATCAGCGCCGGACGGGCCTCGGAGAGGATGAACTCCAGTCGGTGGCTCGGGTACTTCGGGTCGATCGGCAGATACCCGGCACCGGACTTCAGGATGCCCAGCATCGCCACGACCAGATCGGCGGAGCGCGGCAGCGCGAGGCCGACCACGGACTCGGGGCCCGCCCCTCGCGAGATCAGCTCGCGGGCAAGGCGGTTCGCCCGCGCGTCGAGCTCCCGGTACGTCCATGACGTACCCTCGCACTCCACCGCGAGCGCGTCCGGCGCCTTTGCCACCTGGTGCTCGAACAGGGCGGGAATCGTCAGTTCGGGCGTCGGTGCGGCCGTGTCGTTGAGGCCGACGAGCAGCCGGTCCCGCTCGGCGGGCTCCAGTACGTCGACCTGGGCGACCTTGACCTGCGGGTCCTCGACGAGCTGCTGCAGGATCCGCAGGAACCGTGCGGCGATGGCCTCGACACTCTCGCTGTCGAAGAGGTGGTGCTGGTACTCCAGGGCCACGCGCAGCCGCGGCTCGGCGGTGGCCGTCACGATCATCGGGTAGTGGGTGCCGCTCATCGGGCTGATGCCGGTGACCGCGATGCCCGCCGCCGAGTAGGCCTCGGAGATGCCGGCGCGGTCGATCGGGTAGGAGTCGAAGACGACGATGGTGTCGAAGAGGGACTTCAGTCCGGTGGCGTGGTGGATCTCGGCCAGCCCGTAGTGCTGGTGGTCCAGGAGCGCGCCCTGCCGGTTCTGCAGCCCGGACAGCACCTCGTGGAGGGTGTCCGCGGGGGTGCAGTTGACCCGCACGGGCAGGGTGTTGATGAACAGTCCGACCATCGAGTCCACACCCGGTACCTGGGGCGGGCGGCCGGACACCGTGGTGCCGAACACCACGTCGCGGCGCCCGGTCAGGCTCCCCAGCAGGAGACCCCAGGCCGCCTGCACGACGGTGTTCAGGGTGACGCCCAGCTCGGAGGCGCGCCGGGACAGCTCACCCGCGACATCGGCGGTCAGCGGAACGTCGACCTGGCCGATGCCGGTCGGGGCCGCCCCGGTCTCGGGGTGGGCGACGATCAGGGTGGGTTCGTCGATCCCGGCGAGTTCGCCCGCCCAGATCCGGGCGGCCTCCTCGCGGTCCTGCTGGTTCAGCCACACCAGGAAGTCGCGGTAGCCGCGCACGCGCGGCAGCCCGGAGGCGTCCCCGCCGGCGGCGTAGAGCCGCAGCAGGTCCTCGAGCAGCAGCGGCACCGACCAGCCGTCGAACAGCACGTGGTTGGCGGTGAACACCAGCTCCGCGCGGTCCGGACCGATGGTCACCAGGGTCATCCGCAGCATCGGAGGCGTGAGGGGGTCGAAGTGCGTGGCGTGGTCCTCGGCCAGCAGCCCCTTGAGCGCCTCGATACGTTCGTCCTCGCCCAGGCGGCTGAAGTCGACCTGCTTCCAGGGCAGTTCCACGTGGTCCAGGACTACCTGCACCTGGTCTCCGGCGGCGTCGGACACGAACGCGGTCCGCAGGCTGGCGTACCGGTCCAGGAGCGCCTGCCCCGCGGCCTGCATCCGGGCCGGGTCGACCTGGCCGGACAGGTGGAACACCATCTGCATCTGGTAGGCGTCGAAGGCGGCGTCGACCAGCATGGTGTGGAACAGCAGCCCGGACTGCGTCGCGGTCAGCGGCCATACGTCGCTCAGGCCCGGGTGGCTCTTCTCCCATCCGTCGATCTCGCGCTGGGTCACCTTCACCAGCGGCACGTCCGAGGGGGTGAGTCCGCCCGCGCCGGGCGTCACGGCGTGCTGGGCCAAGGCCTCGAGCGCGGCACGCCAGTAGTCGGCGATCTCCTGTACGTCGTCCTGGGTGAGCACACCGGTGGCGAAGCCGAGCCGGGCGTTGAGCTGCGGCCCCTTCTCGCCGTCGGTGACCAGGGCGTTCAGGTCGAGCGTGGACAGGGCGGGCATGTCCGCGTCCGGGTCGGCGACCAGTTCGGTGGTGCCCTCGGCCTGGGTCCAGCCGAGGCCGCGCAGGTTCTCGGGCATGTCGGTGGTCGAGTACCGGCCCAGGTAGTTGAACCCGATCTGGCCCGTCGAGTACTGCTTCAGCTCGTTCGCGGTCTCCGGGTTGAGATAGCGCAGCAGCCCGTAGCCGATGCCCTTGTCGGGGATCGCGAGGAGCTGCTCCTTGACCGCCTTGACCGCGGCGCCTGCGGACGGCCCGCCCGCGAAGGCCTCGTCGAGGTCGACCCCGGCGAGGTCGAGACGTACCGGGAACATGGTGGTGAACCAGCCGACCGTGCTCGACAGGTCCGCGCCCGGGACGGCGTCCTCTTCGCGGCCGTGTCCTTCGAGGCGGATCAGCGTCGAGGACTCGTCGATGCCGCGCGCCCGGCGCCAGCGGGTGACGGCCAGGGCCAGCGCGGTGAGCAGGCCGTCGTTGACGCCGCCGCGGAAGGTCGCGGGGAGCGTGTTGAGCAGGGTCTCGGTGACCGTCTCCGGCAGCCGTACCCAGATGTGCCCGGACTTGGAGACGACGTCCACCTCGGGGTCCAGCGGCCGGGTGCCGAGGACGGGGTCCGGTCCGGCGACCACCTCGCGCCACAGGCCGAGTTCGGCGACCCGCTCGGGGGACGCCGCGGCGTCGACGAGGGCGTGTGCCCAGCGCCGCGCCGAGGTCGTGGCCTCCGGGAGTTCCGGGGTCTTGCCGGCCCGTACCTGCTCCCAGGCGGCGGCGAAGTCCGGCAGCAGGACGCGCCAGGACACTCCGTCGATGACGAAGTGGTGCAGCACCACCAGGAGACGGCCGGGTGCGCCGTCGCCCGCGTCGAACCAGACGAACTGCGCCATCACTCCGGCGGCGGCGTCCAGCCGGCCGGTGGCCGCGTCCAGTTCCGCGGTGGCGAGCTCCAGCCACTGCTCGTTCCACTGTCCGTCGCACGCGACGCGGTGGATGAGGGAGGGCACGTCGACCGAGCCGGGGACGTCGGCCTGAAGGCCCCAGTCGTCGCCGTGCACCAGCCGGGAGCGCAGGATGTCGTGGCGGTCGAGGACCGCGCCGAGGGTCCCGGCGAGACCGTCCTGGTCGATGCCGCGGGGCAGGTCGACCACGAGCGACATGGAGAACCGGTCGGTGCCGCCGCCCAGTTCCATCAGCCACTTGCCGACCGGCAGCAGCGGCATCCAGCCGACGCCACCGCCCTCGAGCTCCTCGAGGACCGGCGCGGCACCGGCCAGGCCGGCGGCCTGCGTGACCTCGGCGAGCTCGGCGACCGTGCGGCTCTCGAAGATCTGCCGCGCGCTGACGTCGACGCCCTGCGCCTTGGCGCGGGAGACGACCTGGATGGAGCGGATGCTGTCGCCGCCGATGGCGAAGAAGTCGTCGTCGATGCCGACCTGGTCGAGACCGAGGACCTCGGCGTAGATGCCGGCGAGGATCTTCTCGTGCGCCGTACGGGGCGCCCGGTACTCGCCGCCGGTGAACTCCGGCTCCGGCAGCGCCTTCTTGTCGAGCTTGCCGTTGGGGGTCAGCGGCAGCCGGTCCAGCATCACGAACACCGACGGGACCATGAACTCCGGCAGCCGGCCGGCGACGAACTTGCGCAGGTCGCGGGCCGAGACGCCCGCGGTGATGTCGATGTCGAGGTCGCCGAGGCTCTCGACGCTTCCCAGGCCGCTCTCGTCGACCTCCACCGGGACCACGTAGCCGACGAGCTGCTTGCCGCCGCCGCGGCCCTGGTGGGTGGTCACGACCGCCTGGGCCACGTTCGGGTGGGCGGTCAGGGCCGCTTCGACCTCGCCGGGTTCGATGCGGAAGCCGCGTATCTTCACCTGCGCGTCGTCACGGCCCACGTACTCCAGCCGGCCATCGGCGTTCCACCGCGCCAGGTCACCGGTGCGGTACATCCGCGAGCCCGCGGGACCGAACGGGTCGGCGACGAAGCGCTCGGCCGTCAGCGAGGGACGGCCCTGATAGCCGCGCGCGACCTTGCCCGCGACGTACAGCTCGCCCACCACGCCGACCGGGACCGGCTCGAGTCCGGGGCCCAGTACGTAGGTGCGCATGTTCCCGAGCGGCACACCGATCGGAGCGCTGCCCGCACCGTCCCACGCGGCCTCGGCCGGCAGCGCGAAGGTGGTGGCGTAGAAGGATTCGGTCTGTCCGTAGGCGTTGACCACCCGGATGCCGGGGATCGTCTCGCGCACCCGCTGCACCAGCGCGGCGGGGAGCGCCTCACCGGCGAACACCACGGTCTCGGCGCTGATCTCACCGCCCACCTGGTCGAGCAGCTCGACGAACACCGACGGAACGGTGCTGATCACACCGCCCGACCAGCCGCCGCGCTCACCGATCACCAGCACGTCGCGGGCCACCTCGAGGGTGCCACCGGTCGACAGCGCGGTGAACAGCTCGAACACCGACACATCGAAGTTGATGGACGTGCCCGCGAGCAGCCAGGTGCCCGAGTTCACGCCCACCGAGGACGTCAGCCGCAGCACACCGTTGACCACGGTGTGGTGGGTGATGGCCACGCCCTTGGGGTTGCCGGTCGAGCCGGAGGTGTACATCACGTACGCGATGTGGTCAGGCCGCAGGGGGGAGATGCGCTCCGCGTCCTCGAGCGCCGTGTCGTTCTCGGTGCCGTCGAGGTCGACGTCGCCGAGGAACAGGCGCGGAGTGTCGGTCTCGGGCAGCACTCCGACGGTCTCGGCGTCGGTCAGCAGCAGCGTCGGACGGGCGTCGGAGAAGATGAAGTCCAGGCGTGTGCTCGGGTACTTCGGGTCGATCGGCAGATACGCTCCGCCCGCCTTCAGCACCGCGAGGAGGGCGATGACCAGGTCGGCGGAGCGCGGCAGCGACAGCGCCACGACCGTCTCCGGGCCCACGCCGCGCCGCACCAGCTCGCGCGCCAGGCGGTTCGCCCGCGCGTCGAGCTGCCGGTACGTCAGCGCCGCACCGTCGAAGACCACCGCGACCGCGTCCGGTGTCGCCGCCACCTGCCGCTCGAACAGCTCGGGGACGGTCACCTCGGGTGTGGGGGCGGCGGTGTCGTTGAATCCGCGCAGCACCAGCTCCCGCTCGGCCGGCTCCAGTACGTCCGCCTGCCGGACCGGCATGTCGGGGTCGGCCACCATCTGCTGGATGACGCGGACATAGCGGGCCCCGATGGCCTCGACCGTGGCGTGGTCGAAGAGGTCGGTGGCGTACTCGATGTAGACGAGCATGCCCGGCTTGGTGGGGTCGGTGAAGTAGTTGAACTCCAGGTCGAACTTGGCGGAGGAGGTCGCCTGGACCTCGAGGCGCGCCTGCAGGGCGCCGGGCAGCTCGAGGTCGATCCAGCGCTCGTTCTCCCAGGTGAACATCACCTGGAACAGCGAGTGGTACGCGGTGGAGCGCTCGGGGTTGAGCTCCTCCACCAGGCGCTCGAACGGAGCGTCCTGCTTGTCGTAGGCGGCCAGCGCCTTCTGCTGCACCTGCCCGATGAGCTCGTCGAACGTCGGGCTGCCGGACAGGTCGGTGCGCAGCACCCAGGTGTTGACGAAGAACCCGATCAGATCCGCGAGTTCGTCGTCGGTACGGCCCGCGATCGTGTTCCCGATCGGGATGTCCTCACCGGCGCCCAGGTGCTGGAGCAGCACCGCGAGGGCCGTCTGCATCACCATCGGCACCGACACGTCCCGGGCGAGTGCGAGTTCCTCGACCGCGGCGAGCAGGTCCGGTTCGATCGGGAACTCCACGATGTCGCCGCGGTGGCTGGCGGCCGGCGGGCGGGGCCGGTCGGTCGGCAGCTGCAGCGGCTGCGGCGTGCCTGTCAGCTCGTCGCGCCAGTAGCGCACTTGAGCCGACAGTGTGCTGTCGGGGTCGTCCTCGTCGCCCAGCACCTCGCGCTGCCACAGCGTGTAGTCGATGTACTGAACCGGCAGCTCCGGATAGTCCGGGGCCTCGCCCCGCACCCGGGCCGTGTACGCGACGTCCAGATCCCGCGCCAGCGGCACCACGGACTCGCCGTCACTGGCGATGTGGTGGATGAGCAGCACCAGGGTGTGCTCCTGCGGGCCGGAGCGGAGCAGGGTGGCCCGCACCGGGATCTGGGTGGCGAGGTCGATCGTGGACTGACCGGCCCGGGCCACGGCGTCGTCCAGCGCGTCGGGCGCCACCTCGATGAGCGGCACATCGAGCACCAGCTCGTCGACCGGCACGACCTGCTGGGAGGGAACGCCGTCGGCGTTCGCGACGATCAGCGTGCGCAGGCTCTCGTGCCGGACCACCACGTCCCGTACCGCCGACTCCAGCGCCCCCACGTTCAGGGGGCCGCTCAGCCGCACCAGGAACGGAACGTTGTACGTCGCCGAAGGACCCTCAAACTGTTCGATGAACCACAGCCGGCGCTGCGCGAACGACAACGGGATCATTACTGTCCACTCCTGTTCATCTTGCGCAGACGGGGGCGACTCGACGTGTTCGCGTCCTGCACCGTGCGCGATAGTTCGGCGATGCTGCGATGTTCGAAAATGGCCCGGATGGTCACGGACACTCCGAGCGTCTTGCGGATACGGCTGGTCAGCCGGGTCGCCGTCAGGGAGTTGCCGCCCAGTTCGAAGAAGTCGTCGTCGATGCCGACGCGCTCCACGCCGAGTACCTCGCCGAACAGCTCGCAGAGACTGGCTTCCTGCTCGGTGCGGGGGGCGCGGTAGACGGGGCCCGTGGATCCGGGTTCGGGCAGGGCCGACCGGTCCAGCCTTCCGACGGGTGTCAGCGGCAGCTCGTCAAGGACCACGAACGCCGTGGGGACCATGTGCTCCGGCAGGCGCTCGGAGGCGAAAGCGGTGAGCTCGTCGGCGTCGGCGCCGTCCTCCGCCCGGGCGGGGACGACATAGCCCACCAGTTGCCTGATGTCGTCGTCGCCGTCACGGGCGATGACCACCACCTGGCCCACCGAGGGGTGTTCGGACAGGGCGGCCACGACCTCGGCCGGTTCGATCCGCTCCCCGCGGATCGTCACCTGGGTGTCACCGCGCCTGACGTACTCGAGGAGGCCGCCGGTGTTCCAGCGGGCCAGGTCTCCGGTGCGGAGCATCCGCGACCCGGCCGGGCCGAAGGGGTCGGCGACGAAGCGCCCGGCCGTCAGCCCGGCACGGCCGTGATAGCCGCGCCCCAGCGTGGTGCCGGCGACGTACAGCTCGCCGACCGCGCCCGGCGGCACCGGTGTGAGCCCGGCGCCGAGCACGTACACCCGGACGTTCGGGAGGGGGGTCCCGATGGCCGCCTCGCCCGTCCGGGCCGGCTCGTCGGCGCCCGGCAGCGTGAAGGCGGTGGCGTAGAAGGACTCGCTCGGCCCGTAGGCGCTGACCACCCGGACGCCGGGGATCGCCTTGCGGACCCGCTCCACCAGCGACGCCGGCAGTGTCTCGCCGGCGAAGAGCACCGTGTCGGCGCTGATCTCGCCGGCCTGGTCGAGGAGTTCGGCGAACGCCGACGGGACTGTGCTGATCACCCCGCCGGTGGCTCCGGCGCGCTCCATGAGGTCCTGTGTCTGCTGGACCAGTTCGACGCTGCCGCCGGTGCACAGCGTGGTGAACAGCGCCGCCGCCGACACATCGAAGGTGCCCGGCTTCGCCGCCGGCAGCCGGGTCGTGGGCGAGCCGGTCAGGTGCGCCGCCAGTCCCGGTACGCGGTCGGTCACATTGCGGTGGGTGATCGTCACGCCCCTGGGCCCGCCGGGGTATCCGGAGGTGTACGTCAGCCAGGCCACGTGGTCCGGGCGCAGCGGCCGTATCCGGTCCCCGTCACCGAGGTCGCCGTCGGGGCCGTCCAAGATCTCGTCCAGGCGCAGGTGCTGGGTCCCGGTGTCCGCCAGTGTGGCCCCGGTGGCGGCGTCGTAAAGGACGAGGACCGGGGAGGCGTCGGCGATGAGGGACTTCAGGCAGCTGCTCGGGGCGCCCGGGTCCAGCGGCAGATACCCACCGCCGGCCTTGAGCACCGCGAGGAGCGCGGCCACGTGGTCGGGGGTGTGCGGCAGGGCCGCGGCCACCACCGTCTCCGGACCGACCTCGCGGCGGACCAGGACGCGCGCCAGCCGGTTGGCCCGTGCGTTCAGCTCCCGGTACGTCCACGACACGTCGCCGCCCGCGACCGCCACCGCGTCCGGTGTCCGAGCCGCCTGACGCTCGAACAGCCCGGGGATCGTCAGCCCGGGCGTCGGTGCGGCCGTGTCGTTGAGGCCGACGAGGAGACGGTCCCGCTCGGCGGGCTCCAGCACATCGACGGCCCCGACCCGCTGTGCGGGGTCTGCCGCCAGCTGCCGCATGATCCGCCCGTAGCGGGTGGCGACACTCTGCGCCGTGCCCGGGTCGAGCACGTTCTTCTGGTACTGCACGGTCAGCCGCAGGCCGTCGGACTCGATGAAGACCAGCAGGGTCACCGGGTAGTGGCTGGCGGTGAACGAGCGGATCCCGGTGACCGAGATCCCGGCCGCCTTGCTGGCCTCGGCGATGCCGACGCGGTCCAGCGGGAAGGACTCGAACCCGATGATGGTGTCGAACAGGGCGTCGAGGCCGGTCGCTTCGTAGATCTCGGTCAGGCCGTAGTGGTGGTGGTCCATCAGCGCGGCCTGCCGGCTCTGCACTCCGGTCAGGAGTTCGGCGAGCGTGGCCCCGGGTGAGGTCTGCACGCGCACGGGCAGGGTGTTGAGGAACATGCCGACGATCGAGTCGACACCGGGCACCGCGGGCGGGCGGCCGGACACCGTGGATGCGAAGATCACGTCCTGGCGGCCGGTCAGCTGGTTCAGCAGGATCGCCCAGGCACCCTGGACGACGGTGTTCAGCGTGACGCCGAGGCCGGCCGCGCGGGCGCTCAGCTCCCGGGCCTCCTGGCCCGTCAGCGTGACATCGATCTGGCCGATACCGGCACTGTTGTCGCCGTGCTCGGAGGCGGGGGCCAGGGCCAGTGCCGTCGGCTCGTCGACGCCGTCGAGTTCGTGGGTCCACACCCGGGCCGACTCGTCGGGGTCCTGCCTGGACAGCCAGTCCACGAAGTCCCGGTAGCTGCGCACGCGCGGCAGCACCGAGCCGTCTCCGGCGGAGCCGTAGAGCTTCAGCAGGTCCTGCATCAGCAGCGGCACCGACCAGCCGTCGAAGAGCACGTGATGGGCGGTCAGTACGAGTTCGAACCTCTCCGCCTCCATCCTGACCAGGGCCAGGCGCAGCATGGGCGGCGTGGCCGCGTCGAAGTGGGTGCGCAGGTCCTGCGCCAGGAACTGCTCGAACGCCTCGGCGCGTTCGGCCTCGCCGAGGCCGCTGTAGTCGAGGTCCTGCCAGGGCAGCGGGACGCCTTCCTGGATCAGCTGGACCAGGTCTCCGCCGGAGTCGGGTACGAACGCGGCCCGCAGGCTGGGGTGCCGGTCCAGGAGTGCCTGCCCGGCCGCGAGCATCCGGGCCGGGTCCACCCGCCCGGACAGGTGGAGCGCGTACTGCACCTGGTAGGCGTCGAAGGTGGAGTCGTTGAGCTGGGAGTGGAACAGCAGGCCCGACTGCAGCGGGGTGGACGGCCATACGTCCGCAAGGCCCGGGTAGCGCTCCTCCCACGCCTCGATGTCGCTCTGGCTCGCCGTCACCAGGGGCACGTCAGAGGGGGTCAGGCCGCCGGCGCCCTGCTCGGCGATGTGCCGGGCGAGGCCGCCCAGGGCCGCGCACCACAGGTCCGCCAGTTCCTGCACTTCGGCGGGGGACAGTACGCCCGTGGGGGCGGCGAAGACGGCGCCGAGCCGGGGGCCCGCGGTTGTGTCGGTGACGGTGGCGTTGATGTCCAGTTCGGCCGGCGCCGGCATCCGGGCGTCCTGCCCGGCGTCGAGTTCGGCGAGCTCGGCCACGTCGGTGGCCTGCGTCCAGCCGAGGCCGCGCAGGTGCTCGGGCATGTCGGCGGCGGCGGAGAACCGGCCCAGGTAGTTGAATCCGACCTGTCCGATGGGGTGTTCCCGCAGGATCGCCGCGGTGTCCGGGTTCAGGTGCCGCAAAAGGCCGTAGCCGATGCCCTTGTCGGGGATGGCCCGCAGCCGCTCCTTGACCGCCTTGAGTACGCGGCCGGCGGCCGGGCCGCCTGCGAACGCCTCGTCCAGGTCCACCCCGGCGAGGTCGAGGCGCACCGGGAACGCGCTGGTGAACCAGCCCACTGTGCGGGACAGGTCCGCGCCCGGCACCACGTCCTCCTCGCGGCCGTGGCCTTCGAGGCGGATGAGGGCGGAGGACTCGTCGACTCCCCGCGTACGGCGCCACTGGGCGAGTGCCAGTGCGAGGCCGGCGAGCAGGCCGTCGTTGACGCCGCCGCGGAATGCCGCGGGTACCGCGGTCAGCAGGGCCTCGGTGACCGCCACCGGGAGCTCCACGCGCGTCTTCTCTACGGTGGACACCACATCGAGCACGGGGTCCAGGCGCCTGGTACCGAGCACCGGGTCGGGGCCCTCGACGATGGACCGCCACGCCTTGAGCTCCGCAACTCGCTGCGGGCTCGACGCCTCGTCGGCCAGGGCGTGCGCCCAGCGCCGCATCGAGGTGGCCACGTCCGGCAGTTGCGGGCTCCCGCCCGCCCGTACCTGCTCCCAGGCCGCCGCGAAGTCGGGCATCAGGATCCGCCACGACACCCCGTCGATCACGAGGTGGTGCAGCGCCACCAGGAGGCGGCCCGGTGCGCCGTCGGCCGGGTCGAACCAGACGAACTGCGCGACCACGCCCGCCGCCGGGTCGAGACGCTCGGCAGCGGCGTCCAGTTCGCTCAGCAGCGTCGGGCTCCACGACTTCTCGTCCCAGCGCCCGTCGCTCGCGGCGCGGCGGATCAGCCGCGCCACATCCACCGAGCCCGGCGCGGTGACCTCCAGGCCGCCGCCGTCCGTGTCCACCAGGCGGGAGCGCAGCAGATCGTGACGGTCCAGGACCGCGCCCAGCGTCGCGACGAGGCCGGACCGGTCGATGCCCTCGGGCAGTTCGAGCACCATCGCCTGCAGGAACCGGTCGAAGCCCGGTCCCCAATCCCGGATCCACTGCGCCACCGGCAGCAGCGGCATCCATCCCGTGCCGCCGCCCTCGAGCTCCTCGAGGACCGGGCCGGCACCGGCGTCCTTGTTCGCTGCCGCGACCTCGGCCAGCTCGGCCACCGTCCGGCGCTCGAAGATCTCCCGTGAGCTGAGCACCAGGCCGTGTGCCCGCGCTCGCGTCACCACCTGGATGGACTGGATGCTGTCCCCGCCGATGGCGAAGAAGTCGTCGTCGATGCCGACCTGGTCGAGGCCGAGGAGCTCGGCGAACAGGCCCGCCAGGATCTGCTCGTGCTCGGTACGCGGCGCCCGGTACACCCCGCCCCTGAACTCCGGCTCCGGCAGCTTGGCCGTGTCGAGCTTTCCGTTCGGGGTCAGCGGGAGCCGGTCGAGGACGGTGAACGTCGCGGGAACCATGTAGTCCGGCAGGAGCTGCGCGAGAAACGGGCGCAACTCCCCCACCGCGAAGCCTGATTCGAAAGCGATGGCGCCATAAGCGCTGTCCTGGGGGCCGCTGTCCGCGTCATCGGCGCGGGCCGGGACCACATAGCCCACCAGCTGCTTGCCCCTGCCGGTGCCCGGTGCCTCGTGGGCGATCACAGCGGCGTGCGCCACTCCCGGGTGCGACTCGAGAGCCGCCTCGATCTCGTGGGGTTCGATCCGGAATCCGCGGATCTTGACCTGGGTGTCGGCCCGCCCGTGGAAGATCAGTTCGCCGTCGGCCGTCCACTCCGCGAGGTCACCGGTGCGGTACATCCGCTCGCCGGGCTCGCCGAACGGGTGGGCCACGAAGCGCCCGGCCGTCTGTCCCGGCCGGCCCAGGTACCCGCGTGCCAGCGCCGCGCCCGACACGTACAGCTCGCCGGTCACCCCGGCCTGCACCGGCCGCAGTTCCGCATCCAGCACATGGACCTGGGCGTTGGTGATCGCCCCTCCGATGGGCGGCACCTGGCCGTCCCCGGGCAGCGGCTCGCTCATGGTGGCGCAGACGGTGGTCTCGGTCGGCCCGTAGGCGTTGATCATCCGCCGTCCGGCCGACCAGGTGGCCGCCAGTTCCGGCGACGTGGCATCTCCGGCGACCACCAGGGTCTCGACGGTGGCCAGGGAGCCGGCCGTGATGGCTGTAAGGACCGGCGGCGGCAGGGTCACATGGGTGACGCCGTGAGCGGCGATCGTGTCGGCCACCGGGCTGCCCGGGGCCAGTTGGTCCTTGTCGGCCAGCACGAGCGTGGCCCCCGACAGCAGGGACATGCACAGTTCCCACACGGAAGCGTCGAAGCTCGGCGAGGCGAACTGCAGCACCCGGCTCTCGGCCGTCACCTTCAGCCGCTCCACCTGCGTCGCGAGCAGAGAGGCGAAGCCGGTGTGGGTGACCTGAACGCCCTTGGGCCGGCCCGTGGAACCCGATGTGTAGATGACGTACGCGGTGTTGGTCGCCGACAGCGGGCGTATTCGGTCGCCGGCGGCCGGCGGGGCGGAGTCCGCGCCGGCCACCGCCGCGGCGAACTCCGGGTCGTCGAAGCGCAGCACGGTCGCGGACAGTTCGGGAAGCTCCGCGGCCGTCGCCGCGTCCGCCAGGATCAGGCGGGCAGCGGAGTCCTCGACCATGAACGCGAGCCGCTCGGCCGGGTAGGCCGCATCCATCGGCAGGTACGCCCCGCCGGCCTTCAGTACGGCCAGGACGGTCACGCACCACTGGGGCGAGCGCCGCAGCGCGACGCCGACCACCGACTCGGGCCCGACCCCGCGCCCGATCAGAACGCGCGCCAGCCGGTTCGAGCGTGCGTCGAGTTCCCGGTACGTCACCTGTACGTCGCCGAAAACCACGGCGACCGAATCCGGCGCCGCGGCCACCTGCCGCCCGAACAATTCAGAAAACGTCTCCACCAGCACCGGAACCTCCGTGTCATTGAGCTCGCCCAGCAACGAACTCTGCCCAAAAGAACACAAGGGACTGTCCCCCAGAGTGGTTAGACGTCAGTGAAAAGGCATGGATCGCTCAAGGAGCCATGCTCGAAAGGCAAGCAGCAAGATCGAGCGCTTGCCCAATGGGATGAGAATTACTCTTCACCCGTAATTCGAAGACCTGGCCGATAGCGTAGACCAGGTCGAGTACGGGCCGACATAATCTCCCTGGAGCCTCTCTCAAGCCCCGGCGCAGAAATGGTTACGGCGCCCGCCGCGGTCACTCGGCGGGCGCAGCGCGACCTAGGGCCCTGTCCTAAGGGGCCAGCAGAGTCTGCGAGAGGAACTCGAAGACCTGCGCATCCGTGCCGGCGTCGAAGAGGTAGAAGTGACCGCCCGGGTAGACGCGCATCTCGAACCCGGCGTCCGTGTGGTCGCCCCAGCCCTCGATGGTCTCCAGGGGCGCCCGGACGTCCGACTCGCCGACCATCGCGGTGATGGGGCTGTCGATGAGGGGGCCCTGCGTCATCGCGTGCTGCTCCCAGAGCGCGAAGTCGGCGAGCACGGTCGGGATCAGGGCGTCCATGGCGTCCTCGTCCAGGGCGACCTCCTCGTCGAAGCCGCCCAGCCTCATGACCTCGGCGCGGAACTCCTCCTCCGAGAGGTTGTGGATCTTCGGCCGCAGCGCGGCGGCCGCGGGCGAGGGCTGCGCGGACAGGAACAGGCGGTCCGGCCGGGGCCCGCCCTGCGCGTGCAGGAGCTGGGCCACCTCGTAGCCCAGCAGTGCCCCGCAGGAGTGACCGAAGAAGGAGAACGAACCGTTCAGGAGCGGGAGCAGCGCCTGCGTCACGTCCCGGACCAGAGGGCCGACCTCGGTGGCCGGATCCTCCAGGATGCGGTTCTGCCGGCCGGGCAGTTGCACGGCCACGACCTCTATCTCGGCGGGCAGTGCGTGCACCCAGTCGGCGAACGCACTCGCGCCGCCGCCCGCGTGCGGGAAGCAGATCAGTCGATGACGGCTGTTGGGGCGGCGGGCCCGCCAGATAAACGGGCTCTCGAGAACCAGGCCGGAGCTCCGGCGTGTTTGTGTAGTCATGACCCCTCGACGGGAATGAGGAAACGTTCGGCGGAATGCGAGAACGTTGCGCGGAACTCACCCGTCGGGCGAGTCCGGCGATGATGCGGGTGCGACATGGCGGCACCGTACGCATTAATTGCTCACAGATGCTATGAGCGCTCATCCCGGGGAAGCAAGGCATATTCGAACGAAAGAGCTGGAATTCATCCCCTGACCGGCGCAATCGGCTACCGTGTCCGGTCGCCGGGACAGTATTCAGCCGGTCATCGAGTCATATTCGATCCGAATTAAGCCGGTCGTCCATCGATATTCAGTCGGTCGTCGAGCCGTATTCAAGCCGGCCACCGAACGACCGAGAGGGCCGCCAGGCTCACGCCCGGACAGCCCGTCATCGGATCTTCATGTGGTCATCTGCTGCATGTGGGTTCTAGCGCTTGGCGAAGGCCGACCGTGCCCAGAGGTAGCCGAGGAGGCTGAGGCCGATGCCCCATGCGAGGGCGATCCAGGCGTTGTTGCCGATCTCGGTGCCGAGGAGCAGTCCGCGGAGCGTCTCGTTGATCGGGGTGAAGGGCTGGTACTCGGCGAACCAGCGCAGGCCGGCCGGCATGGACTCGGGGGTGACGACGGCGCTGCCGAGGAAGGGCAGGAACGTCAGCGGCATGGGGGCGTTGCTCGCGGCCTCGACGGTCTTGGCACCCAGGCCCATCGCGGCGGAGACCCAGCTGAGGGAGAAGGCGAGCAGGGTGAGGATGCCGAGGGCGGCGATCCACTCGACGAGGTTGGCGTTGGGGCGGAAGCCCACGGCCAGGGCGACGCCGATGACGAGGACGAGGCTGATCAGGGTCTGGATGACGTTGCCGACGACATGGCCGGTGAGCACGGAGGCACGGGAGATCGCCATGGTGCGGAACCGGTTGATGATGCCTTCGGTCATGTCGGTGCACACGGACACGGCGGTCGAGATGGCGCCGGACGTCACGGCCATCAGGATGATGCCGGGAACGACGTAGTTGGTGTAGTCGCCCCGGTCGCCCGCCCCGATGCCGTTGCCGAGCGCGCCACCGAAGACGTACACGAACAGCAGCAGCATCAGGATCGGCATGGCGACGATCGAGATCGTCATCGACGGGTAGCGCTGCGCGTGCTTGAGGTTGCGGCGCAGCATCGTCTTCGAGTCGCGCAGCGCGTACGAGGTGGTGCTCATCGAAGGCTCTCCTTCTGCGTGTTGGGCTGGCCGGTGAGGGCGAGGAAGACGTCGTCGAGATCGGGCGTGTGCACGGTCAGCGCCTCGGCCTCCACCGCGGCGCCGTCCAGTCGGTCGAGCAGGGCGCGCAGCGCCGGGATGCTGGCGTCGCTGGGGATCTGCAGCGTGAGCGTCTCGTCGTCGCGCGCGGCCTGGTCCAGGACGCGGGCAGCCGCGTCGAAGCGGTGCGCGTCCGCGAACCTGAGGCGGATGTGCCCGCCGGGGATGCGCCGCTTGAGCTCCTCCGCGGTGCCCTCGGCGACGATCCTTCCGCCGTCGAGCACGGCGATCCGGTCGGCGAGCTGGTCGGCCTCCTCCAGGTACTGGGTGGTGAGGAGGATGGTGACGCCGTCGGAGACGAGATTGCGGATGATCTCCCACAGGTTGCGGCGGCTGCGCGGGTCGAGGCCGGTCGTTGGCTCGTCGAGGAAGATGACGCTCGGCTTGCCGACCAGGGTCATGGCGAGGTCGAGCTTGCGCCGCATGCCGCCGGAGTAGGTGGAGGCCATCTTGCCGGCCGCCTCGGTCAGCTCGAATCGCTGCAGCAGATCGGCGGCGCGCTGCTTGCCCTCCCGGCGGGAGAGATGGTGCAGGTCCGCCATGAGGAGGAGGTTCTCCTCGCCGGTCAGCAGACCGTCCACCGCCGCGAACTGGCCGGTTACGCCGATCGAAGCGCGGACGGCGTCCGGGTTCCGGTCCAGCGCGTACCCCGCGACCTGCGCCTGGCCGGCGTCGGCGGAGATGAGTGTGGAGAGAATCTGGACCGTGGTGGTCTTGCCGGCCCCGTTCGGACCGAGCAGCGCGAAGATCGTTCCTTCGGGGACCTGAAGGTCGACTCCGTCGAGTACGACCTTGTCGCCGTATGCCTTGCGCAGCCCGAGGGCGGTGATCCCCTTGGGCGGGGCGGTCAGTTCAGTGGTGGTGGTCATCGTGCCCCCTCCTTTCCTTGGTTTCTGTACGCGGTTTCTTTGCTGCGGTTCTTTGCTGCGGTGTCGCTACGGCCTGGTTCTCACTTGCTGTTCTTGACGAGTCGTGAGCTGTGCGCGCGGTGGACGACGATGTCGCCGCTGTAGGTGCGGACGTAGACGTCGACGGTCGCGCCGACCTCGCCGGTCCCCTCGGCGGAGTCGAGGAGGCGGTGCACCGTGCCTGCCTGGGCGTTGGCGTCGAGCCAGGCGGCGGTGCCCTCGGGGATGCCGACCTGGATGTTGCCGGTCTGGGTCCTGAGGTCGACCCGGCCGTGGGCCTCCTCGATGGAGACGTCTCCGATGGCGCTGGTCGAGGTGACCTCGGCGAGTGCGCGGCCGATGGCGATGTTGCCCTCGGCGACCTTCAGCTGCACCGGGCCGGTGACCGACTCGACCTGGGTGTTTCCGCCGGCGTTCTTGATCGCGGCCGTACCGTCGATCGCGCCGATCCGCAGCTCGCCGTTCCCGGTGGTGATCTCGGCGTCACCCGCGCGGTCCACGGTGATGTCGCCGTTCTGGGTGCGCAGTTGCACCGCGCCCGCCTGGTCGATGCGGATGTCGCCCTCACTGGTCGTCAGGCTGCACGCCCCCACCGGCCCCTCGGAGACGAAGTCGCACCGCGCCGCGGTGCCGTTGAGCTGCGAGCCCCGCGGAAGCGCGATCTCCACGCGGACGGAGCCGGGGGCGCCCTTCACCTTGCCCTTCGGCGTCTTGACCAGCAGCTTGCCGTCCGTGTACCCGACGCGGGTCTGCTCCGCCGCCTGCACGTCGGCCTCGCTGCCCGCGGAGGTCGGGTACACCTCGACGACGGTGTCGGCGCGGTCGCCGGAGGTGATCTTGGCGCTGCCGGCCTCGATCTGGATCGTGGCGGTGATCGGCTTCGGGGTCTCGAAGGTAGGCATGGCTTCCCCATCCAAAGTCTGTTTGGCGTCCCCGCTGGTGGGACGGGTGACGAGTGGTTCCGGCAGGCGTGTGCTGTTCGCTCTTCCGCACACTGCACGGTGCAACGCACAGTGTTCGCAAGCGGTCCGGCCTCTGCGGTGCTGAGGTCGTGCCGCCATCATGGCACAGATGTGGCGCCATGGCGAGCCATTGTGATGCCACTAGTGGCACACCTGGTGTGGGAAGGGTGCGAGCGCGGCTCGGTGAACGGGGCCGGGTCAGGCCGAGGGGGACATCGGCGGCACCATCTCCTTCACTGCCGAGGCTCAGAAGTTGCCCAGTCCGCCGCAGACGTTGAGCGCCTGCGCGGTGATGGACGCGGCGCTGTCCGTGGTCAGATAGCCGACCAGGCCCGCCACCTCCTCCGGGGTCGAATAGCGGCCGAGCGGGATCTGCGCCTCGAACTGCTCCTGTACGAACTCCTCCGTGGTGTCCCACGCCGCGGCGTAGCCCTTGCGGACCCGCTCGGCCATGGGGGTCTCGACATAGCCGGGGCAGACCGCGTTGACGGTGATGCCACGGGGCGCGAGCTCCTTGCCCAGCGCCTTGGTGAACCCGACGACGCCGTGCTTGGAGGCGGAGTAGGGGGCGCCGAGCAGGACGCCCTGCTTACCGGCCGTCGAGGCGATGTTGACGATCCGCCCGTACGCGGCGTCAGCCATGCCGCCGTTCCTGAGCACCTCGCTGGTCACCAGGAAGACACCGTTGAGATTCGTGTCGATGACGTCGTACCAGAGCTCGTCGGCCAGGTCCGCGGTGGCACCGCCGCCGCTGCGGCCTGCGTTGTTGACCAGAATGCCGAGCGGGCCGAAGGTCTCGACGGCGGCGGCGACCAGGTCGGCCACCGACTCCCGGGAGCGGACATCGGCCCCGATGCCCTCCGCCTCGAAGCCCTCTTCGCGCAGATCCTCGACCGTCTGCTTGACCTGCTGCTCCGTCCGCGCGCAGATGAAGACCCGATGGCCGCGCCGCCCCAGATCACGGGCGACGGTCAGGCCTATGCCGGCCGTCGCGCCGGTGACCAGGGCCGTGGTCCTCGTCGTTGCCGTCATCGGATGAGCCTCCACGAGCCCGTTGGGGGGATTTGACGGTGCTCCGGCAACGTAGCCCGCGAGGTGAGGCGGCCCGCTGATCCTGTGGCGGCTCTGCGGCAGACCTCGAGCGGATCTCGAGCGTGGCCCCCCGCGGCCGCCCTCCCGACGCTGTTTCCTTCCTGCGGCGCGTTCGCCTGCCCCTCCTCATCCGGTTCTTGAGCGGCGTACAAGCCGTCGTCATTTCAATAGCGAGTGACGCAAGAGGCGCGCAATTCGGATAGCGGCGTACGCAGTTCACTGCGCGGCCCGATGATCAGGGGGAGTCGGAGTTGCTGATCAGACTCATAGGTCTCGTCACGATCGAGCACGAGGGTCTTCCCCCTCTGCATGTGTCGAGCGCCCAGGCACAGGCGGCTCTCGCCCGGCTGGTGCTGGAGCGCGACTCGGGCACCAGCCGGGAACACCTCGCCGACACCCTCTGGCCGGAAGGACTGCCCGACACCTGGGCCTCGGCCCTGCGCGGTGTGGTCAGCAGGGTCCGCTCCTACGTCACGAGCCCGCTCCAGAATCCTGGCGGGACACCCCTGATCTCGCAGAGCGGCCGGTATCTGCTGCGGCTGCCGGACGATGCCGCCGTCGACCTGGAGGCCGCCGAGGCAGCGGTCGCCGAGGCAGGGGCCGCCTTCGCCGACGGCGCGCACGCCGTGGCGCGCCGGCTCGCGGCGGGCGCCGTGGCCAATCTGCGCGGCTCGTTCCTGCCCGCCCACGAGGGTGAGTGGGCGGACGGCGTACGGGATCGAGTGGACGAACTGCGACTGACAGCACTGGAGCTGGCGAGCCTGTCGGCCTCGGAGCTCGGCGACGAGCACCACGCGCTGCGCTACGCCGAGGAGGCGGTGCGCCACGCGCCGTTCAGGGAGAGTGCCCACCGCTGCCGGATGACGGCGCACGCCGCCGCGGGCAACCGGGCGGACGCGCTGCGCGCCTACCACCAGCTGGGGCAAGTACTCGCCGAGGAGCTGGGCATCGACCCGGCGGCCGAAACCCAGGCCGCGTACCTGCAGTTGCTGCGCTCTGACGGGCCGACCCGGCCGCACCGCCCGTCGCCGTCGGGGCGGATGCCGGCCGACGCACTGGACCCGGTGCTCATCGGGGCCTTCGAGGCGCTCAGCCCGCCGCCGAGGTGACCGGCCCGGAGCGCTGACCGTCACCGGGGTCCGGGCCGTGTTGCGCATCTGTTGCGAGCGGCCCGGTTTCCTCGTTCCCGACAGCTCCATGCCACACGCGAGTTAGGGGCGAACATGACGACGGTGCCGGGCAGGTCGGTCCCCAAGGGCGACACCATCAGGCACCACGAGGTGAGTGACGCCTTCTACCGACTCCTCCTCGGCCCGACCATGGTGTGTTCCGGCGGGTACTGGGAGGACGGCGAAGGGCTGACCGAGACCCTGGACGAGGCCCAGGAGCGCAAGCTCGACCGGTTCGTCGAACTCGCCGGGGCCGCGGGCACCCGGCGGGTCCTCGATGTCGGCTGCGGCTGGGGCACCATGCTCAACCGGCTCACCGTCGTCCACGGCGTGGAGCAGGCCGTCGGCCTCACCCCCAGCCGCACCCAGGAGCAGTTCATCACCGGCTTCGGCAACCCGCGGATCTCGGCACGGGTGGAGAGCTGGGAGGACCACACGACGCAGGACCTGTACGACGCGGCGTTCTGCATCAACGCACTGGAGCAGGTCGTCCCCTCCGTGCTCGCGCCGCGCGAGCGCGCCGAGAGGTACCGGGCCTTCTTCTCCACGGTGGGTGCCGTGCTCAAGCCGGGCGCGCGGTTCGTCCTGCACACCATGACCGCCGAGACTCTGCCCGTGAACGGACGGCTGCTGGAGGACCTGAGGTTCCTGCGGCGCGCCGATTCTCCGTTCCACGCCGGCCACATCCCGCACCTGCACGAGCTGGCGCAGGCCGCCGACGGCCTCTTCGACGTCATCGAGATCGTCAACGAGCGCGAGTCGTTCGCGGTCGCCTGCCGCGCGTGGCTCCACCGCCTGGCTCAGTGCCGTGACGTGGCCGTTGTGCTGGCGGGTGAGGAGGTCGTGGCCCGCTTCGAGCGCTGCCTGGGCATCTTCGCGTACACGCTCGAGGACAAGTTCTTCAACAACTTCCGCGTCACCATCGCCCGGCGCTGACTGCCCTGACGGCGACGACGGGCTGAGAAGCGGAGAGGCGCCCGCCCTCCGCTCAGAGGTCGTTTCATCCTGTTGTTTCATCCCTGGATGAAACAACAGGATGAAACGACCTCTCAAGACACTGCCAGAGCGCGTCATCGTCACTGCGCCGGTACCAGCGGCGCCTCTCCCCCGCCGTCCGCGGCAGCTTCCGCGCCAGGCCCGCCTCCACCAAAGCCCGCATCGGGGCGTGGTAGACACTCGCCGGCACCTCCTGGGCGATTGCGAGATCGCCCAGGCACACCCCGCGTCCGTCCGCCGAGACGAGGGCCAGCATCAGCTCCGCCCGGTAGCGGTTGCCGAAGACCGGCACGGACGCCTCACGCAGTCGCTCCAAGACTTCTTGAGACATGATTCATGATTCGCTAATCACAAATCTGATGTCAAGAGGGCGGGAGTCGTGCCTTCGACGGGCAGCGGAGTCCAGAGGCTGCCATGCGGTGTTGTCGCCGCGGCCGGCGCCGCTACGGTGGCCCGGTGACTGTCGCGAACGACTCGGCGGGCGGCGCTGCCGCCAGCACCGGTTTCACCGTCTCCGTCGAACTGTCCATGGCACTGGCCGCTCAAGGGCCGCACGGTGAGCGGGCGTTGAACCTCCTGCGGGATGCGGCGGCAGTTCTGTCCGACCCGACCCGGTGGAACGCCCCGTACGAAGCCTCCGAGATCGATGCCACGAACGATCAGTTAGGGGCGGACCGGAAACGCCGGTCCGCCCCTTGCCCGTGGCGATGTCAGCTCACGGTGTATGGCGCCTTCGCGGCTTTCGCCGTGTTCAGCAGGGCCTTACTCAGGGTCGGCCAGTAGGACTCGCTGATGCACGAGTAGGCGGGCAGGAATCCATTGCAGGCGCTGTTCGTGGTGGAGCCAACCTCGACGGTGAGGCTGGGTACCCCTAGTTCGCCGTAGGCCCAGTCGTCGGTCCCGCCGGACGCGGCGTAGAGGAGTTCGCCGGGCTGCCCGTAGGTGTAGCCGGTGTCCTTGGCGAACCCTGCCGCGATGGCCCGAAGTGACGCGTCGTTGGGACCGTCGTCCGTCGTCCAGGCCCAGGGGAACAGCACCATTCGGATGTCGCTGTGCAGGCTGATGAAGATGCCCCGGGTGCTGGGCGAGGCCGCGTCGGTGACCTCCGGTCCACGGGTGTCCGGGTACAGCTTGCGGAACAGCCCTTCGAGGGCGGTGTTCTCCGGCTCGGAGTCCGCCGCGGGGCCTCGGTAGGCAGGGCTGCACGGGTCGCCGGAGGATCCGCCGGAGTTCCACTTGAAGCCGGCATTGCGGTTGAGGTCGACGCCGGACTGACTGTTGCCTGTGGGTGGGTTGGCGCAGGTCGTGCCGTTGTCGGTGTTGGCGTTCTTGCGTTGCAGGTACGGTGCGTCGCCGCCCTCCTGGACGATGTCGACGCCGTCCGGGTTGGCGACAGGGATCACCCAGAACTCTGTGGAGTTCATCAGCGAGGTGACGGCCGCGTCGTCGCCGTAGCTGTCGACGAGCTGGTCGATCCAGCGGCGGGCGATCTCGCCGGTCGCGATCTCGCGTGCGTGCACCTGGCCCACGACGACGTACCGCGGCTTGGGCGCTTTCGGGTCGAGGGAACAGTCCTTCTCGCTGGTGATGTGCGTGATGCAGATGGCCTTGAGCTCGTGTCCGCCCTTGCCCTTCAGCTTGCGCCACGACTTCCCGTAGTCGACCACCTTCGCGAGTCCGGGCTTTTGCCGCGCGACCTGCTCCATGTGCGCGTACTGGCCGTTGACGGTGAGGTAACCGCCGTAGTAGGTGCTGTCGGCGGCGTCGGGAACGTCCCACTGCACTGCGGGCAGCTCACGCTTGACGGTCGACCGGAACCCGAGCGCGGTCAGGCGCTCCCGCTCCGTCTCGCCGCCGAGCACACGCAGTCCGTCGGCGCTGCTGCCTTCCATGACGTCGAATCCCTTGCCCTCCAGCAGAGCCGCGTCCGCGGCCGCGTTGGAGCGGACGGGAACGCTCAGCTCGTACGTCGGCGCGGGGGCGCCTGAAGGAGCCGGTTCCGCGGCGCCGGTGGGGCCGGCCGCCAGGAATGCGGTGATGGCGACACCGGCCGCGAGCAGGGCTGTGAATGGTCTTCTGCGCATGAACCCCTCCTGGGTGTGCACGCCTCTTGTGCTGTGTCGACGACGCGTGAAGCTGGCGGCGTCACATCAAGGGCATTACGTTTGAGGCCAAACGATATGATTGAGCGATAGCCCGGTCAACAGTTCGGGGATACGTCTTGCGACTGCTCCGACCACCCTCGGGGAGGGCTCGTTCGGGCGCCATGACAGCCCATGCCGAACCGGCCGCCAGCCCCCTGAATCGTGTGGACAGGCGTCGTATCGACATGGTTGTGCGGCTCGTGTCCGCGCGGCCCGGGAAGTTCCGTCCGCAGGCTCGGCACTCGGTTCTGTTCGCCCCGGCGGGTCACTGCCGGGGCGGACGAGGACGTCGCGCCCGCGCGGAACCCGCCCCCCGGTCGGCGCGTCGGCCTCGCAGTTGGCGGACCCCAGCGACCAGCAGGATGGCAGCGGTCAGCGCGCCGGACGAGAACAACTGGGTCCGGGCGCCGGCGTCGGTGCACATCAGCACCAGAACGCCCACCATGCCGACGAGCGCGACCCAGGTCAGCCAGGGGTACCCCCACATGCGTACCGTCAGCTCCGTGCCGGGATCCCGCTCTGCCGCGCGACGGATGCGGAGTTGGGAGACGGCGATGGCGATCCACACCAGCAGAATGATGGCGCCGATGGAGTTCAGCAGGAACGGCAGTACGCGATCCGGTGCAAAGAAGTTGAGCAGCACGGCGGCGAATCCGAAGGAGACCGAGGCCAGCACGGCACGTCTGGGGGCTCCGGACCGGGCGAGCCGGAGCAGGGCGTGCGGGGCGTCACCGCGCTCTGCGAGCGAGAAGGCCATGCGCGAGGCGCCGTAGAGATTCGCGTTGAGCGCGGACAGCAGCGAGGTAAGCACGACAGCGTTCATCAGCGAGGCAGAGCCAGGTACGCCGATGTGCTGCAGGACGCTGACGAACGGGCTGGTGGCCTCGGAGGCGGAATCCCAGGGCAACAGCAGCACCATGAGCGCGATCGAACCGATGTAGAAGACGAGCAGCCGGACGATGACGGTACGGGTGGCCTTGCGGACTGCCTCCGACGGGTTGTCGGACTCGGCGGCGGCGATCGTGACGAGCTCCATGCCGCCGAAGGAGAACACGACGGCCAGCAGGCCGGTCAGTACGCCTGCGACACCGTGCGGCAGGAAGCCCCCGTGGCCGGTCAGATGGGTAAGCCCGACCGGGTCTGTATCGGGCAGCAGGCCGAACACCGCCAGGGATCCGAGGACCAGGAAGCCGACGACAGCGGCGATCTTGATCGCACCGAACCAGAACTCGAACTCGCCGAAGGAGCCGACGGAACACAGGTTCACCCCGGTCAGGACGGCCATGAACAGCAGCACCCAGCCCCACTGGGGCACTGCTGGGAGCCAGCCGTGGGCGATGGTGGCCGCCGCAGTCGCCTCCGCCGCCACGACCACGACGAGGAGCCACCAGTAGAGCCAGCCGACGGTGAAGCCGGCCCAGCAGCCGAGCGCCTTCTCCGCGTACACGGAGAACGACCCGCTGCTGGGCTGCGCGACGGCCATCTCACCGAGCATGCGCATGATCAGCACCATGAGCAGGCCGGCGAGTGCGTAGGAGACCAGGATGCCGGGTCCGGCGGTCTGGATGCCAGCGCCGGAGCCCACGAAGAGGCCAGCGCCGATGGCACCGCTGATCGCCAGCATCGTGACGTGGCGCCCCCTGAGGCCTGTCCCGAGCCGGGGCGCCGTGTGCGAGGGGCCCGAAGCCCTCCGGGACGGGTCGGCCGGTGGTCCGAGGGGGTTCGGGAGGGTCGGTTTCGCGTTTTCGGCTGATCTGGGGAGTGTCATGGTGCGTTCCGTTCGGTTCGGCGGGGAATGCGCAGCAGAGGAGTGCGGAGCAATACGCGGCCAGCCTGCACATGAATATTGTTTGATGCCAAACAAATACGAGATCACGCGGGCTCGGGAGCCTCGCGCCGGGGGCCCGGGGAGTGCGAGGCCGTCAGATCAGCTGGGCGTACTGGCGGAACTCCCAGTCGGTGACGTGCCGTTCGAAGCGGGCCAGCTCGTCCCGCTTGAATATCAGGAAGGCGTCGACGAAGGGCCTGCCGAGCACTTCTGTGAGTTCGACGTCGGCTTCCAGAGCGTCGAGTGCCTCACCGAGGCTCGTCGGCAGCTTCGGAGCGTTGGCGGGGTCGTAGCCGTAGCCGCCGGTTGAGGTGGGCGGCTCGGCCGCCGACCGGATCCCCAGTCCGACGGCGGCAACCAGTCCGGCGATGGCGAGGTACGGGTTCGCGGTGGCGTCGCCGAGGCGCATCTCCAGACGGGAGCCGCCGCCGCGCTCGGGCGGAATGCGCACCATGGCGCCGCGGTGGTCCAGGCCCCAGTCGATAAGCCACGGAGCCGTCGTGTCCGGGCCGAAGCGCTTGTAGGAGTTGACGGTCGGGTTGAACAGCGCGGCGAGCGCGGGGGCGTGGGCAAGCAGACCGGCGACGGCGTGGCGGGCCGCGACAGACAGGCCGGAGGGCTGCTCGGGCGCGTCGAAGACATTGCGGCCGTCGGTGTCGACCAGTGAGATGTGCAGGTGGAAGCCGGAACCACCGCCGTCGTTGAGGGGTTTGGCCATGAAGGTCGCCAAACGGCCCTCCGCGCGGGCGAGCTCCTTGACGGCGACCTTGAAGCGGAAGGCCCGGTCGGCGGCGTCCAGGGCCTCCGAATGGTCGAGGTTGATCTCGAACTGCCCACTGTCGTACTCCCGGTTGCCACCGGTCGCACCGATGCCGAGACCGTGCAGGTGGCGCAGCGTCCGGAGCAGGTGTCCGTCCGGGTCACCCTTGCGGCCGACGGTGTAGACGTTGCCGGGCGCGTCGGCGTAACGGCGCCAGCCGGTGGGCGAGCCCGGATCGGGGTCGAGCAGGACGTACTCCAGCTCGGGTCCCACCACCGGGACGAGGCCCTCGGCGGTCAGCGCCGCGGTGACCCGACGGAGCAGGTCGCGGGGCGACTCCGGGGCGGGCAGTCCGGTCGCAGGGTCGCGCGCGTCGCCGATGCACCAGGCCACGCCCGGTTCCCAGGGGAGCGGGACCAGGGTACTCAGGTCCGGCCGTACGGTGATGTCGGGCATGCCGGCGTCGAGGCCACCCGGGATGTCGGAGTGCTCACCCAGGGCGTCGGTGTGGTAGATCGCCCGGCAGAAGGCCAGACCGTGACCGGTCGCGTTGGGCAGGTGATGGAGGAGGATGTCCCGCCCGCGGTCGGCACCCATGAGGTCGGGGTAGATGATGCGCACGACGTCGATGCCCCGGGCGGCGAGGTCCTCGATCTGCTGGATCTGTTCGGAATGGTCAGTGCTCACCGCGGGTCTCCTCGGGTACGGGCAAGGCATGGTGGCACGTGAGGGGTTCTCGCCCGTATCACCATGGTGCACATGCGCTGTGCGCCTGGGCGGCCCGTGGGACGCTCCAGGGATTCATTTGAGGCCAAACGATATGAGGGGTTCGGGGCGGCCACAAGGGTTGGGCCTAAAATTTGAGTGCAAACGAAATATCGGGACGGCACGCCGCCCCGACGACCGAGAGGGAGTCCATGGCCGGCCATCGATCCATCGCCGAGACCGAGAAGGCGGTCCAGGCGAAACTGGGGACCTTCCAGCTGAAGCGCGAGCAGATGGCGGCCATCGCCAACATCCACCGCGCGGCTGCCGCCGTGCGCCAGCATCTGGAGAACTCGGTACTGCGGCCCGCCGAGGTGACCTGGACCGGATTCGTCGTGCTGTGGGTCCTGTGGATCTGGGGCGAGACGGAGACCCGGCACGTGGCGGAGGAGGCCGGCATCACCAAAGGCACCCTCACCGGCGTCGCCCGCACCCTGGAGTCCAGGGGCCTGGTGTCCCGCAACACCCACCCCGAAGACGGCAGGCGGGCGCTGCTCGCACTGACCCCGGAAGGGGAGGCGGTCATGGAGCAGCTGTTCCCGGCGTTCAACGAGGAGGAGGCCTTCGTCGCCTCGAAGCTCGACCCCGACGAGTGCCTGCGGCTCGCGGACGGCCTGCGCGCCATCGTCGCACAGCTCGAGGAGCACGGGGAGGAGCGCCGCCAGGAACTGCTCTCGGGGTCGGATCTCGCACCGCGGCGTTCAGGGCGGCGCCCGAAGGCCTGATCCGCCCCAGCACCCCCCGATCCCGACTCGACCGCTTGGCGGCCCGGCGTTCCCGCCGGGCCGCCAGGCGTTTTCTCGCGGATACGCGGCACTCCGAGCAACTCATACACCACGGAGGGACTTGCGGGAAGGGCACCCCACAGGCTTATCGTATGGACCCAAACGATTCACGATCGCAGCCTCACCGAAGGAGGCGCCATGGCCGGCGTCCGCGGATACTTCCACCCCAAGACCGCCACCGGCGGGTCTTCGCTCATCCCCTCTCCCCCGTGGCACTACTCCGGCGACCTGGTCACCGTGGAGTACCGGACGGACCCGGCACGGGTCGCCGAGCTGTTGCCGGAGCCGCTCGCACTCGCCGACGAGGACCCTGGCGCCGTGGCCCTGATCTGGGCGGACTGGCAGTCCTGCGGCAGCTCGAAGGAGGAACTGCTGGACCCGGTGCGCGCTCAGTACAAGGAGGCCTTCGCGGTGGTGCGCTGCTCGTACCGTGGCAAGACCTACTCCCGCTGTGTGTACATCTGGGTCGACAAGGACTTCGCCATCGCTCGGGGCTTCCACCAGGGCTACCCGAAGAAGCTCGGCTCGATTCACATGACCCGACCGCACCCCTATGGTCCCGCGCCGCGGATCGAGGCTGGCGCGTCCTTCGGCGCCACGCTCGCCGCCGCCGACCGCCGGCTGGCCGAGGCAGTGATCACCCTGCGCGAGCCCGCCGAGACCAACGGCTTCGTGAACGGCCATCCGATGGCCCATCACCGCTGGCTGCCCTCGATCGAGAAGGGCAAGAGACTGGCGCTGGACGAGCTGATCGAAACCGGTTCGGCGTCCTTCGAGGCCGGTCAGCCGTGGTCCGCCGACGCGGAGCTAGCCCTGTTTGAAGCCCCGACCGAGGAACTGGCGCGGCTGGAGGTGCACGAGCTGATCGGCGCCTACTACCGGCAGGTGGGGGTGTCCTGGGACGGCGGCACGCTGCTGGAGACCGGCACCTCGGGCGCCGAGTAGCAGCGCCGTGTCACTCGCCGCGTACGGCCCCGTGGGCGGCCGTACGCGGCGAGCGGCAGCGGCACTCACAGCAGTTCGCTCCAGTCGTCGTCCCCGAAGGCCGCCTCCACGCCGTCTTCACCGAAGGCCCCCTCGCCGCCCGAGAACGGCTGCTCGGCCCAGATGGTCTTGCCGCGGGCGTGGTAGCGGGTACCCCACAGCCGCGTGATCTTGGCGACCATGAGCAGTCCGCGGCCTCCTTCGTCGGTCTCGTGGGCGCGTCGGACATGCGGCGACGTACTGCTGCCGTCGGAGACCTCGCAGATCAGGTTGCGGTCGCGGATCATGCGCAGCCGGATGGGTTCCGTGCCGTAGCGGATGGCGTTGGTGACGAGTTCACTGACCACGATTTCGGTGGTGAACTGCAGGTTCTCCAGGCCCCATTCGGCCAGTTTCCGGCTCGCGAGGCCGCGTGTCCGACCCACCGCCTCGGGGTCGGCGGGCACGTCCCAGGTGACGTGCTGGTCCGAGTCCAGTCCATGCACGCGCACCGCCAGGAGGGCGACGTCGTCGTCCGGCCGGGTCGCCGGCAGCCGGCCGATCATCCGGTCGCAGAGGGCGTCGAGTCCGCCTCCGGGTGGTGAGGGGGCGGCCGATGTCCCGAGCGTGGCGTCGGAGAGGGCCTGGCACAGTGGCCCCGGTTCCGCGTCGGTGCTGCCCTCCCGGGGCCGCACCAGGCCCTCGGTGTAGAGGAGGAGCAGGTCCCCGTCGTCCAGGATCACCTCGCCGCTCTCGAACAGGGCCCCGCCGAGGCCGAGGGGAGGTCCGCCGGGCAGATCGAGCATCTCGACCTGGCCGTCGGCCGTGGCCCGAGCGGGTGGTGGATGCCCCGCGCGTGCCACGTGGCACATCCGGGACACCGGGTCGAAGACGACGTACACGCAGGTCGTGCCGGCCGCTCCACCCGCGAGCGCGTCGCCGCGCTCCCCGTACTCGTCACGGAAGCGTTTGACCTGGTCGTCGAGGTGCGTGAGCACTTCCTCGGGTGAGAGGTCGAGGTCCGCGAGTGTCCGCACGGCGGTACGCAGCCGGCCCATGGTCACCGCCGCGTGCAGACCCGGTCCCGGCACCTCTCCCACCACCAGCGCCACCCGGGCGCCCGACAGCGGTATCACGTCGAACCAGGCGCCCCCCAGCTCCGGCCGGCCGTCGGCCGGAAGGCGACGGGGAACCACCTCCACGGCTCCAAGGGCCGGCAGGTCCAACCGTGGGAGCAGGCTCCGTTGCAGCGCCAGCGCGGTCGTCCGCTCCCGGGCGTAGCGACGGGCGTTGTCGATGCAGACGGCGGCACGGGCCACGATCTCCTGGGCCAGCAGCACGTCGTCCGCGTCGAACGCGTGGGTGTGCCAGGTGCGGACGAACTCCACTGTGCCCAGTACGACGCCTCTCGCCGACAGCGGCACCAGCAGCCAGGAGCGGGCGTCGCCCTCGCGCGGCGCGGAGGCCGCGCGGGGATCGCTGCGCTCCAGGTCGGCCGCCAGTTGCTCACGCGTCAGCAGGAGGGGTTCGCCCTCCGCCATGACCCGGGTGAACAGGGCGTCGGCGCCCGGGGTGGAGGGTTCGACGGCCCCTGCCACCGCACCCTGCGGGCCGGTGGCGACAGCCGCCCGGCGCAGCGGCAATGCCTCGCCGGCCGGACCGGGCACCTGTTCCTGGCCGCCCGGCACGGGGTCCAACAGACTGACGCCCGCGTGGTCGGCGAAGACGGGGACCGCCACCTCGCATAGTTCCTGAGCGGTCCGCAGCGCATCGAGGGTTGTCCCGACCTGTGTGCTCGCCTCGTTCACGAGCGCCAGCCGCTCCCGGGCCCGGACCCGCTCGGTCACATCGACCACCGCATGGGCCAGCGCGATCACCTCCCCCGCGTTGCCGCGCAGCGGGAGGATGGACTCCGACCACACGTGTTCCCGGCCGGGGTCGGCGGGGGTGTGGCCGTGTACCTCAGTCCGGAACAGGGGTTCGCCGCTCTGCAGAACCTGTCGCTGCCGCGCCTCGAAGGCGTCCATGTCCATCAGTCCGGCAGGCGCGACCTCGGCCATCGTGCGCCCGGTGAAGTCCGCCCCGGCGAATCCGGTGGTCCGCCGCTGCGTGTCGTTCTGTGCCACGAAGCGGAGCTGCCGGTCGAAGACGTCGATGAGGAAAGGCGATTCGGCGAACAGGCCCCGCAGCAGCGCCGCCCCGAGTTCCTCCCGCCGTGCGGTCTCGGCGTCCGTCGCGCGGATCAGCCACTGCCGCTCACCGGCCGGGGACACCAGGAGATGCGCCCGCAGAGCGACCACGACGCCGTGTCCGCTCCGGTGACGCAGAACCGCCTGCCCGATCTCGATCACATCGCCTCTCCCCCACCGGTCGGCGAGTGCGTCGGCTTCCGGGCCGGAGTGCAGCAGATCGCCGCCGTGACACCCTCGTACCTCAGGCGCCGTGTATCCCAGCAGGCGCTCCGCCCCCGGGCTCCAGGCCGTCAGCACACCCCGCTCATCGAGAACGGCGTACGTCTCGTCGCCGGGCTCCGGCAGTACGCCGGCGGCATCGTGATATTCCGGGTCGTGAAATCGCGGGTCGTACATCGCAGCGCCCTAACTTCTGCGTGTGCGGGACACGTGTCCGTGGACGCGTGGCCCCTGTCACCGGTGTCCTTTCATTCGCGGTCGGGAGCCGCGTGCGGGTCCCGTACCGGCGACACCGGTCTGTGTCCTTCCTCGACGAGTGCCTCGAACAGCGCCCGGCTCGTCGCGTCCTCCGCGGTGGTGTCCTCGGGATGCCACTGGACGGCGAGCAGCCAGCCCGGCGCACCCGGTCGCTCCACGGCCTCCACGGTGCCGTCCGCCGCCCGCGCGGTGACGGTGAGGCCGCGGCCGAGCCGGTCCACGCACTGATGGTGGTAGCAGGACACGTCGATCTTGTCGTCGGCGTCGGCGGTGAGCCCGGCCAGCAGCGAGCCCGGTGCCACGGTGACGGGGTGGGTCAGGTGGCGGTGCTCGGTGGCCGGTCCGCCCATGTCCTGGTGCAGGGTGCCGCCCAGGACGGTGTTGACGATCTGGAGTCCCCGGCACAGGGCGAGCGTCGGCAGTGCGGTGTCCAGCGCGTGGCGGGCGAGCGCGAGGTCGAAGCCGTCCTGCTCGTGGTCCACGTCGTAGACATCCGGGTGCGCGTCCTCTGCGCTGTACCGATGCGGGGAGATGTCGCCGCCGCCGGGGAGCAGCAGCGCGTCGCAGCGCCGGAGGCGCCGGGCGACCTCGGCGGGGTCGGCCCGGCCGCCGGGGGCGCGGGGGTGCATCGTGAACGGCTCGCCGCCCGCCTCATAGACGGCTTCGAGCAGGGCGCGCGCGTTGACCTCGGCGGCGTAGCGGAGAGCGGACGCGGAGGCGGCGAGGCGGGCCGGTACGGCGATGAGCGGGCGGTAGGTCACAGCTGGATCCAGGTGGTCTTGAGCTCGGTGAACTTCTCCAGGGCGTGGGCGGACTTGTCCCGTCCGTTGCCGGACTGTTTGTAGCCGCCGAAGGGGACGTTGAGGCCGCCCTCCTCGTAGCAGTTGACCCATACGGTGCCCGCCTGGAGCCGGCGGGCCACCTGGTGAGCGGTGGACAGGTCGGCGGTCCACAGCCCTGCCGCCAGGCCGTACTCGCTGTCGTTGGCGAGGGCGACGGCCTCGTCGACCGTGTCGAAGGTCAGGACGGCCAGGACCGGGCCGAACACCTCGTCGCGGGCGAGGCGCATGCCGGGAACCACCCGGTCGAAGACGGTGGGCTGGAGGTGGAAACCGTCCTGGTCGGGCAGCGTGTGGCCGCCGGCGCGGAGGCGTGCGCCGTCCTCCCGGGCGGCGGCGATGTGCTTCTGGATGCTGTCGAACTGGAGGGCGGAAGCGATCGGCCCCATCTCGGTGGCCGGATCAAGGGGGTCGCCCACGCTCAGGGTCCGGGCGCGTTCTACGACGGCGTCCACGACGCGCTCGGCGATCGAGGAGTGGACCAGCAGCCGGGAGGGCGCGGTGCACATCGCACCGGAGTTGAAGAAGATGCCCCAGGCGGCGGTCGCGGCGGCGGTGTCCAGATCGGGTGCGTCGGGCAGCACGATGTTCGGGGACTTGCCGCCGAGTTCGAGCCAGACCCGTTTGAGGTTGGAGTCGGCGGCGTAGCGCAGGTAGTGGCGGCCGACCGCCGTGGAGCCGGTGAAGGCGAGTACGTCCACCTCGGGGTGCAGACCCAGGGCCCGCCCCGCAACGGGGCCTTGTCCGGCGATCACGTTGAGCGCCCCGTCCGGCAGGCCGGCCTCCGCGCCGAGGCGCCCGAGGCGCAGGGCGGAGAGCGGGGTCTGCTCGGAGGGTTTGAGGACGACGGTGCAGCCGGCCGCGAGAGCGGGTGCGATCTTCCAGGAGGCAAGGGTGAGGGGGAAGTTCCACGGCGTGACGGCGGCGACCACGCCGATCGGCTCGCGGGTGACGAGGGCGAGGGCGTCGGAGCCGGTCCGCGGGGACTCGTCGTGGACCTTGTCGGCCAGTTCGCCGTAGTAGCGCAGGGTGTTGATCGTGGTGCGCAGCTCGATCTCGTAGGCCTCGGTGACCGGTTTGCCCATCTCCAGGCTGATCAGCAGGGCCAGCTCGGTGCGGTGCTCCTCGACCAGATCGGCGAAGCGCCGCAGCACCGCGCCGCGCTCGGCGGGTGACAGGCGGGGCCACGGGCCGTGGTCGAAGGCGCGGCGGGCGGCGGCCACCGCGCGGTCCACCTCGGCGGGCCCGGCGTCAGCGACCTCGGCCAGGACGCTGCCGTCGCGGGGGGAGACCAGGGGGAAGACGGCACCGCCGCCGGGGTCGTCGGCTCCCCCGACGAGGTGCTGGACGGGCGGGACGAGGGAGGCGGCCAGGGACAGCCACTCCGCGTGGGTGGTCGGGGGCATGCGCCCTCCTCGCAGTTTCATTTGAAGCCAAACGATAATTTCGTTTGAACTCAAATAATATGCCTCCCCCCTCCGCCATGGAAGGCCTTGACCGACCCGCCGACGCGGCCTAGTTTGTTTGGAGTCAAACGATTACCCATCGATCGACCGCCCGACCAACCGAACGACAGGAGCTCCGAGATGTCCGACCGGCACGACGGACCGGAGGCGGCCATGGCCGCCGGGGTCGCCGTGGACACCCGCCACTGGATCGGCGGACGCCGAGTCGCGTCCGCACGCACCTTCCCCGACCACTCCCCCATCGACAGCTCCCTGCTCGCCGAGGTGGCCCGCGGGGGCGCCGAGGAGGCCGCCGCGGCCGTGACCGCCGCCCTGGCGGCCTTCCCGGCCTGGGCCGCCACCAGCCGCGAGGACCGGGCCCGCGTGCTGCACGCGATCGCCGACGGGGTCGAGAAGCGCATCGAGGAGCTGGCGGCCGTCGAGACCGCCGACAACGGCGCGCTGCTCCGCTCGCACCTGCGGGGCGTCATGCCACGCGTCGCGCAGAACTTCCGCTTCTTCGCCGACTGGCTGCTCACCATCGATCGCGACGACTTCGAGACGCGCGGTCACAGCAACCACATCTCCTGGGACCCGGCCGGCGTCTGCGCGCTGATCACCCCGTGGAACGCACCCCTCATGCTGGCCACCTGGAAGATCGCCCCGGCGCTCGCCGCCGGGAACACGGTCGTCCTCAAGCCCGCCGAGTGGTCGCCACTCACCGCGTCCCTGCTCGCCGACATCGCCGCCGCGGCCGGGCTCCCCGCCGGGGTGCTCAATGTCGTCCAGGGGTACGGCGAAGAGGTCGGCGCCGCCCTGGTCTCCGACCCGCGGGTGGCCCGCATCGGCTTCACCGGCTCGGTACCGACCGCCCGGCACATCGCGGGCGCGGCTGCCGCCAACCTCGTCCCCGTCAGTCTCGAACTCGGCGGCAAGTCGCCGCTGCTGGTGTTCGCCGACTGCGACCTCGACCTCGCCGTCGAGCTGGCCGTCGAGCAGTACGACAATGCCGGCCAGGTCTGCCTCGCCGGCACCCGGCTGCTGGTGGAATCGTCCGTCGCCGAGGAGTTCACCCGGCGGTTCGTCGCCAGGGCGAGCGCGCTCCGCCAGGGGGACCCGCGCGAGGAGGCCACGGACATCGGCCCCAACATCCACCCCGAACACCTCGCCCGCGTCGACGGTTTCGTCCGGCGTGCGCTGGCGGCCGGGGCCCGCGCGGTCATCGGCGGCGGACCCCACAGCGAACTCGGCGGCCTCTACTACCGCCCCACCCTCCTCACCGACGTCGCCCCCGACGCCGAGATCGTCACCGAGGAGGTCTTCGGCCCCGTGCTGACCCTCCAAACCTTCGACACGGAGGAAGAAGCTGTCGCGCTCGCCAACAGCACCCGCTTCGGGCTCGCCGCGACCGTCGTCACCAGCGACGTCGCACGCGCCGACCGGGTCACGGGGCAGCTGGTCGCCGGCACGGTCTGGGTCAACTGCTTCTTCGTACGGGACCTGCGGGCCCCCTTCGGCGGCGCGCGCCAGTCCGGCGTCGGCCGCGAAGGCGGCGACTGGAGCTTCGACTTCTACTGCGACATCAAGAACACCGTCACCGCTCCGAAGGGATGGCAGCACCGTGGGTGACATCGTCGGGGCCGGAATCCTCGCCCACGTGCCCACGATCATGCTCCCCGAGGCCGTCCGCAGAGAGCTGAACCACGGCGAGGACACCACGCTCGTCGCCGGACTCGAGCGGCTGCGCCGCGAAGTGTTCGAGAAGGCCGACTACGACACCGTGGTGGTGCTGGACTCGCACTGGGCGACCACCGTGGAGTTCGTCGTCACCTCGCACGACCGCCGCGCCGGACTGTTCACCTCCGAGGAACTGCCCCGCGGGATGTCCCGCATCCCGTACGACTTCCCCGGCGACCCCGAACTCGCCCACGCGATCGCCGCGCACGACAACAGGCACGGCACCTGGATCACCCCGATCGACGACCAGTACCTCCCCATCTACTACGCCACCGTCAACCTGTGGAAGTACCTCGGCGTCGAGGGCAAGCGCTGGATCTCCCTGGGCGTGTGCCAGACCGCGGACAGCGAGGACTACCTGCGGCTGGGCAGGGCGATCGCCGACGGCATCGCCGCCACCGACCGCAAGGTTCTCTTCCTCGCCTCGGGCGCGCTCTCCCACACCTTCTGGCCGCTGCGCCAGATCCGCGACCACGAGGCCAGCGACCCCGCCCACATCTTCACGCCCGAGGCGCGCGCGGCCGACGAGCAGCGCATCGCCTGGTTCGAGCAGGGACGCCACGACCGGGTCCTTGAGACCATGCCGGAATTCCTCACGTACAAGCCCGAAGCCCGCTTCGGGCACTACCTCACCCTCGCCGGAGCCCTCGGGGAGGAAAGCCTCACCGCTCCCGGCCGCCTGTTCAGCGCGTACGAGAACTCGGTCGGCACCGGCCAGGTCCACATCTGGTTCGACCGGCCGGAGGCCGGCTGGACCGCGCCCCGCACCACCGACGTGCCGGTCGACGACCCTCACCACGACATCGACCCCGACCACCACGTCGGCCCCCACCAGGACCGGGAGTCCTTCCATGCCTGAGTACCGCCGCATCCTCCTCGACGGCGCCGTCCTCGACGTCCTGCGTGACGGAGCGGAACTCGTGGCCGCCGACGGCCGCCGTGTGAAGGCCGCCGACGCCCACCACCTGCCGCCGGTCGTCCCCTCCAAGGTCGTCGCGGTACACCTCAACCACCGCAGCCGGGTCGAGGAGTTCCAGACCTCGCTGCCCCCCGCGCCCACCTACTTCCACAAGCCCACATCGGCGCTCAACTCGCACGGAGGAGCGATCGTCCGCCCCGAGGGATGCCAGTACCTCAACTACGAGGGCGAGGTGGCCATCGTCATCGGCCGCACCTGCCGCAACATCTCCCCCGCCGAAGCCGGTCACCACATCGCCGGATACACGATCGCCAACGACTACGGACTGCACGACTTCCGCGACACCGACGCCGGTTCCATGCTCCGCGTCAAAGGCTCTGACACCCTGTGCCCGCTCGGCCCCGGCCTGGTCACCGACTGGGACTTCCGCGGGAAGCGGCTGCGCACGTACGTCAACGGCGAGGTCGTCCAGGACGGCTCCACCGACGAGATGGAATGGGACATGCACTACCTCGTCGCGGACATCGCCCGCACCATCACCCTGTATCCGGGGGACGTGCTGCTCTCCGGCACGCCCGCCAACTCCCGCCCCGTGCGGCCCGGCGACGTCGTCGAGGTCGAGGTCGAGGGCCTGGGGAAGCTCACCAACCACATCGTCACCGGCCCGGTCCCGGTCCGCACCGACTGCGGGGCGCAGCCCACCGCGTCCGACGAGGTGCTGTCCACCGCCTTCGGCGGCGACTGGGAGTTCCGCGGCGTCCGTCGGCCCCAGCTGCCCTGACCTCGCCCGTTGCGCACCCTCTGAAAGGAGCTGTCCCCATGGATCTGAGCTACTGGCTGGCAGAGGCCGTGGCCTCGAACGCCGACTGGGCAAACACCTTCGGCCCGTACCCGGAGCATCCGGCACTCGCGGTGGACGACGCCCGGTTCGGCCAGGCCTTCGCGGACTTCACCGAGCGTCTCAAGGACAACTACCCCTTCTTCCACCCCCGCTACGCCGGCCAGATGCTCAAGCCGCCGCACCCGGCCGCGGTCGTGGGATACCTCAGCGCGATGCTCATCAACCCCAACAACCACGCGCTGGACGGCGGCCCGGCCACCGCGCAGATGGAACGGGAGGCCGTCCAGCAACTGGCCACCATGTTCGGCTACGACACTCACCTGGGGCACCTCACCACCAGCGGCACCATCGCCAACCTCGAAGCCCTCTTCGTGGCCCGGGAGCTCCACCCCGGCAAGGGTGTCGCGTACAGCACCGAGGCCCACTACACCCACGGGCGCATGTGCAAGGTCCTCGGGGTGGAGGGTCACCCGGTTCCGGTGGACGACCGGGGCCGCATGGACCTGGACTCGCTGGAGGCGCTGCTGCGCACCGGCCGTATCGGCACGGTGGTACTCACCGCGGGCACCACCGCGCTCGGCGCCGTCGAGCCGATCGACGAGGCCTTGGCCCTGCGCGAGCGGTACGGCGTGCGCATCCATGTCGACGCCGCCTACGGCGGGTTCTTCGTCCTGCTCGCCGACGCGCCCGGCCCCGAAGGCCTGCCCCTGGCACCGTGGAAAGCCATCGCGGAGTGCGACTCCATCGTGGTCGATCCGCACAAGCACGGTCTCCAGCCCTACGGCTGCGGCGCCGTCCTGTTCCGCGACCCGGCCGTCGGCCGCTTCTACCTGCACGACTCGCCGTACACCTACTTCACCTCCGACGAGCTGCACCTCGGCGAGATCAGCCTCGAGTGTTCCCGCTCCGGCGCCGCCGCGGCCGCCCTGTGGCTCACCTTCAAGCTTCTGCCGCCCACCTGGGAAGGGCTCGGCCAGGCCTTGGCGGCCGGTCGGCGGGCTGCCATGCGCTGGGCGGAGCTGATCGAGGAGTCGGAACGGCTGGACCTGTACCAGGTGCCGGAACTGGACATCGTCACCTACTTCCCGGTGACCGAGCCCCTCACCCTGTCCACGATCGACGAGGCCAGTACGCAGATCCTGCGCGCCGGCATGACCGACACCGCGGACCCCGTCTTCCTGAGCACCCTCCGCGTCGGCGCCGACCGGCTGACCGCCAACCACCCCAAGATCGGCGCCGATGCCGACGGCGCCCGGATCCTGCGCAGCGTCCTGATGAAACCCCAGTCGGAGGAGTACGTTCCGCACCTGCACGCGCGCCTGGAACAGCTCGCAGGCGGCGCGCCGGGCGCGGGTGCCTCACCCCACCGGGGTGCGTGAGCGGGCGGCTGTTCCGCCGCGCGCTTCCACGGCCGGACGGCGAGGTTGCCGGTCGTGCCGAGGTCCAGTCCTGGCGTCACGACGTCCGGGTCGGCGCCTTCCTTAGCCCATACCCGGACGTAGGGGGCATTCACCGGCGTACCGAACTTGGTGGTGTTGCGCCACACCAGACCCGCGAGCGCCGTCTCGCCCGGCTTCAGGGTCACGGGCTCGGGCGCCTCGTCGAGCCCCGCCCCGATGGTGATCTCGCCGCTGCCCTTCAGGCACGGTGATGGCTTCGTGGGCGGTGGGGCGGTTGCGGCGGGACGGCGGGCAGCGGCACCGGGCGGGTGCCGTCGCACGCCGCCAGCCCCGCAGCCGATCAGGGTCAGCACAGGATGTGGCGCCGGGCTTTCGCCAACTCCGGCGCCAGTGGACGGTTGCACACCTCGCAGCGCAGGCCGCCCGCCGGTATGGGCGGCAGTGGCACGGGAGCACGGGAGCCGGTACCCGTGCTGCTCGTTCCTGGGACTCTCGCACGGCACGGGCGTTCCTGGCCTCGCTGTCCTTGCGTCGGGTCGCTTCCTCCAGCGCCTCCCGCTGGGATTCGAGCAACCGCTGGTGCAGGTCCTGCGGCAGCACCGCCCCGCCTGACCCAAGGCCCAGTGCGTGAAGTGGCATCGTTACCCGCCCCAGCTCGTCCAGCGCACACGGCGGGTGGTGCAGCCCGAACACCGACAGGTCCGGGACCTGCCACCACTGGTGCCCGCGCGCGTGCGCCCGGCCCAGCGACGTGGCCGCGGCGAAGGGGCTTCCGCCGGTGACCTGGGACAAGACGTGGGGCTACCGGATGCTGGATGATGCGCCGGAGGTCTGGATCGGCTACAAGCGGGCGTTTTTCGAGTCCGTCCATCACCGGGTCGCCAACTTTATCGCCGGGATCCTCCTGCCGCACCAGAAGAAGAAGCCCGACGATCCCTACATCCGCACGGTCATGGCGCAGATGGGCGCGATTGAGTCCACCCTGCACCTTCTCGCCAGCCTGGAGTGAACCCCCGGAAAGGCAACGGGCCGCGACCGCCCTGCAGTTGGCTCCCCTTCAGGTCGCGGCCCGGCACCCCGTCATGCCGCTGTCCCGCTACCGCTACCCCTCCGACACCAGCGACCTCGAATGGGCCCTCCTGGAACGACTCCTGCCCACCCCCGCCTGTCAGACCCCCAAGGGCGGGGCCCCGGAGAAGTGGCCCCGCCGACGCGTGGTCGATGCCATCCGCTATATCACCGATAACGGGGCGAAGTGGCGCGCGCTGCCCGCCGACTTCGGCATCCCGTGGCGCACTGTTTTCGGGTATTTCGCCCGCTGGGCGAAGGCTGGCGTCCTCAAGCGGATCCTTGACCAGTTGCGTCGGCGGTTGCGACTGCGCCGTCGTCGTTGCGCCTGGCCGGTCCGGGTGATCGTGGACTCTCAGTCCGTCAAAGGTGCGGAGACAGTGTCGAACGCGACGCGTGGATACGATGCGAACAAGCATATAAATGGGCGGAAGCGACATCTCCTTGTTGACCAGGACGGCCTGCTCGTCGACCTGCTCGTCACCCCCGCCGACGTCCAGGACCGCGACGCGGCCCGCATCCTGCTCACCCGCCTCCACACCGAACACCCCGAAATCGTCCTGGTCTGGGCGGACAACGGCTACGGAGGCGAGGAGTTCAGCACCTGGGCACAGACCACCCTCGGCATCACGATCAAGGTCGTCCCCCGCCCCAAGGACGCAAAGGGCTTCGTTCTGCTGCCGAAGAGGTGGGTGATTGAACGGTCAAATTCGTGGACGATGCGGGCCCGGCGCAACGCGAGGGACTACGAGCGACTGATGGCCCACGCAGAAGCCCACATCCAGTGGGCCTTCATCACGCTCATGTCGCGTCGCCTGGCCCGCCCTCGCCGCCAGGCCGAGGCGTTGCCGGCCACCCTCGCCGCCGTCTGAAGGCCAGCCCGCTGCCGCTGCCGTTGCCGTTCGGAACGGCGACCATCGACGCCCAACCGAACGGCAAACCGGATCACTACCGGCTTCAGATCGTCGTGACCTGCGAAGAGAGGATGTGACACAGCTTCTCAGGGGGAGGAGCGGAGAGCGGGCGCAGCTTGCGGGGACCGGTGCCGGGGAGGCTGCGGCCGGCGTAGACAGTCGTGCGTTCCAAGGCCCTTGCGCGAGGCGGGTTCTCGAGCCCACCGCAAGCGCGCGTCCAGCCCGGGCGAGCCCCGGCTCAGCGGCGCCTGCGTGTGCCCGGCCCGGCATCCGGCGGCTCACCCGGGCCCCGGCCCGCTCCGGTCTCGGCCTTAACTGCGGCCTCGGCGGCGGCGTACACGGCCAGGAAGGTGGCCAGGCCCCGCACCATGGGCTGGGCGGAGAGCGCGGTGACCGGCACGCCGCGGCCCAGCCCCGCGCACAGGGCGCCGTGCGTGCGCAGCGCGGCCGCCGATATCGCGCCCGGGGCCTGCTGGCCATGCTCCCGGTCGGAGCAGGCCATGCCGAGGGCCTCCGCCCAGGCCTGGGAGACGAGTTCTGCCATGCGCTCCTGTGATGACTCGGGCATGTCCACCCTCCGCTGTACGACGGGTCGGTTCAAGCGAGGTTCGTAAAGAGCTTCGGAAACGGTCAGGGAAGGCGTCTCGTGGCGGAGTCGAGCATCCGGGCGAGCTCGTCGGCGCCGGCCGTGGCACCGGTGAGCACCACGACCCGGGGCCGGCCGCCGTGCGCCGCGACCAGCCGGGCGATCTCGTACACGGCCACGCCGTCCCCGGAGAATCCGCCGAACGCGACCTGCCGGCCCGCGTCGATCCGGGGCCCCAGCGCGCAGTACCAGGCGGGCGCTCCGCCGGGCACGGGGCACAGCAGGACAAGCTCCTCGGGCCCGGGATACGCCCGCGCGAGCCGCTCGTAGAAGGAGCTGGGCGTCCCCGTGGCCTGCACGAGGGCGACGGTGCCCGCACCAGAGTGCGCCGCGGGACGCAGTACGACGGACGCCGGCGCCGCGGCGGCCTCGCCTGCCCCGCCGCCTCTGCCCGCGCCGCTGCCGGGTCCGGCGCTCATGCCGGACAGCAGCTCGAGAACCTGGGCGACCGTCGTGGACTCCCCTGCCCGGTCGGGGAGTTCGCGCAGCAGCAGCACGCTGTACGCGAGGACCTCGGCGGCATCGGCGAGCCGGGCCTGGTCGTACGACGCGGTCAGGACGAGCCGTCCGGCACCGTCGTGGTGGGCGACCAGCGTGAGAGGGAAGGCCGTGTGCGCGCTCAAGGTCTCCGGGGGCTCCACGTGGACTCCCAGAGCGGCGAGTTCGCACTCCACGTCGTCCGGGATCCGGGGCCGGGTCTCGAAGGCGAGGAGGCTGTCGGCCGGGGCGAGCGCGTCCTTGGCCCAGGAGCGGATCTGGCCCGCCGACACCCATTCGTAGGCCGCCATGTCCAAGGCCCGGTCCCGCAGTTCGGCCAGCAGGCTGGGCACGGTGGCACGCGGATCGACCACGACGGACAGGGGCTGCGGGTTGCACAGCGCGCCGGGCAGTCGTTCCACACCGTCGAACAGGATGCCCCGCCCGGAGACGGTGGTGCAAAAACGCACGGGCGCCGCGCCCGCGGCCCTGCCGGTCCGGTACAGCAGCAGCGCCCACACGGCCTGCAGCACCGTGCTCTCGGCAGCGCCCCAGCCGGCGGCCCAGGTGGCGAGGCGCGCGGTCTCCTCCGGGGTGAGCCGGAGCCGGGCGCGGCCGCTGCCCGTGGCACTGGTGTCCGTACCGGTGAAGGCGGGAAAGGCGGGCAGGCCGGGAGCGCCCGGGGCCGGGGCGGGGCCCGGCGGCACGCTCCGGGACCAGAAGTCCTGTGCCGGGGCGGTGTACTGGCCCGTGAGCCACTGCGCGTAGTCCCCCATGTCGGGGCGCCGTTCCCCACCGGGCAGCAGGCCGCCCGCGAGGTAGGCACGGTAGAACTCGCGCAGCAGCAGGCGCACGCTCCATCCGTCGAGCAGGGCGTGGTGGTAGGTGAGCAGTACCCGGGTGGGCGTGGCGGTGGCGAACATGACGGGTCCACCGCCCAGTACGGTGACGCGCAGCGGCCCGGGACGGCGCGGGTCGAGACCTCGGCTCCGGTCGCGTTCGACCAGCGTGCGCCAGTCGGCGGTGCCGTGCGCGAGGCGTACCACCTCGGGTTCGACCTTGTCGTGCACCACGATCCCCGGCTCGGGTCCGTCGTCGAAGGCAGTGCGCAGCACGCTTTCGCAGTCGAAGACGGACCGCCAGGCGGCCGTGAACCGCTCGGTGTCCAGGGGCCCGTGCCAGTCCCACGCGAGCTGTTCCACCTGGCGGCCGGTGCCGGGGTGGGCGTCGGCGTCGGCGAGCAGTTCGCGCTGGAGCGGCGTCGCCGCGGCGCGGCGTGCGGGCAGGACGCAGCTCGCGGGTTCGTTCGTGAGCAGGTCGGCCAGCAGGCCGAGCGGGAAGTCGCTGTGTGCGGCCCCCGCATCGGCGGTGAACCGCAGCGTGTGATGCCCGGGGCCGTGGGTCTCCAGCGCGGGGCGCCATGCCGGGGCGTCCGGATGGCGGATCGCGATGCTGTCCAGGGCGGCCTCGACACGGGCGGTGTCCAGGGAGCCGTGCAGTTCCAGGACGGGCAGCGCGCCGTGCGAGGCCGCGCCGAGGTCCGCGACGACGGTCATCGTCTCGTCCTGCGGTATGCGTGCGGGGTGACTGGTCATCGTGTGTCCGGGGTGCGCCCGAGAAGAACCCCTTCCTCCTCCCTCTGCGGAAGCGCGGAACGAGTATGCGAGGCCCGCCCATACGGGCCTGACACGGCGCTGACACGGCGCTGGTGTTCAAGACTCCGTCCACGCCCGCTGGAGAAACGGCGACCGGCCCCCGGGCGTGAGTAGCGTGCCAGGCGGCAGAAGTGGATACGAGCACGAGGACGAGGAGCTCGCCATGGGAGAACCGGACTTGAGGAAGCAGGCCGAGGCCTCTTCCGTCGACGACGACTTCCATGTCTTCGACACCACGCTGCGCGACGGCGCCCAGCGCGAGGGCATCAACCTCACCGTCGCGGACAAACTGACCATCGCCCGGTACCTGGACGACTTCGGGGTGGGCTTCATCGAGGGCGGCTGGCCCGGCGCCAATCCGCGCGACACCGAGTTCTTCGCTCGTGCCCAGCAGGAGATCACCTTCGAGCACGCGCAGTTGGTTGCGTTCGGTGCCACACGGCGCCCGCACTCCAAGGCCTCCGAGGACCTGCAGGTCAAGGCGTTGCTCGACTCCGGCGCCCCGGTGATCACGCTGGTCGCCAAGTCGCACGACCGTCATGTCGAACTCGCCCTGCGCACCACGCTGGACGAGAACCTCGCGATGATCGCGGACACCGTCTCGTATCTGCGCGGGCAGGGCCGCCGGGTGTTCGTGGACTGTGAGCACTTCTTCGACGGCTATCGCGCCAACCCGGCGTACGCCAAGGCAGTGGTGCGTACCACCGTCGAGGCCGGCGCGGACGTCGTGATCCTGTGCGACACCAACGGCGGGATGCTGCCCCCGCAGGTCCAGGCAATCGTCGCTACCGTTCTCGCCGACACCGGCGCGCGCTTGGGCATTCACGCCCAGGACGACACGGGCTGCGCGGTGGCCAACACGCTGGCCGCCGTCGACGCGGGCGCCACGCATGTGCAGTGCACCGCCAACGGTTACGGCGAGCGCGTCGGCAACGCCAATCTCTTCCCGGTCGTCGCGGCCCTGGAGCTCAAGTACGCGAAGAAGGTGCTGCCCGAGGGCGCGCTCGCCGAGATGACCCGGATCTCGCACGCCATCGCCGAGGTCGTGAACGTGACCGCCTCAACCCACCAGCCGTACGTCGGTGTCTCGGCCTTCGCCCACAAGGCGGGCCTGCACGCCTCCGCCATCAAGATCGACCCGGACCTGTACCAGCACATAGACCCCCAGCAGGTCGGCAACACCATGCGGATGCTCGTCTCCGACATGGCCGGCCGCGCCTCGATAGAGCTCAAGGGCAAGGAGCTCGGCATCGACCTCGGCGACGACCGCGAGCTGGTCGGCCGGGTCGTGAGGCGCGTCAAGGAACGCGAGTTGGCCGGTTACACCTACGAGGCCGCCGACGCCTCCTTCGAACTGCTACTGCGCGAGGAGACCGAGGGCAGGGCCCGGCGCTACTTCCGGATCGAGTCCTGGCGCGCCATCGTCGAGGACCGCCCCGACGGCACCCACGCCAACGAGACGACCGTGAAGCTGTGGGCCAAGGGCGAGCGCATCGTCGCCACCGCCGACGGCAACGGCCCCATCAACGCCCTCGACCGCGCCCTGCGCGTCGGCCTCGAAAGCTTCTACCCGGAGCTCGCCAAGCTCGAGCTCGTGGACTACAAGGTCCGCATCCTGGAGGGCGAGCACAGCACGGAGTCCACCACCCGCGTCCTCATCTCCACCTCCGACAGCACCGGCGAATGGTCCACGGTGGGCGTGGCCGACAACATCATCGCCGCCTCCTGGCAGGCCCTCGATGACGCCTACACCTACGGCCTGCTGCGCGCGGGAGTCGAACCTGCCGAGTAGCGGGAGTGTGGTGGCCGGCCGGGGTGGCTGTGTGTCACAGCATCCGGATCGCGGACTCCGCGTGCCGTTTGGCGAGGTTCAGTACGGCCGTGGACGTGCGGCCGACCGCTTCGCGGACATGGCGGCGAGCATGGGCGATGTCCGCACCCTCGCCCAGGACCTCCCCCACGGCCTCCTCGCACAGCACCACGGTCTGCTGCGCCACGACCGTCACCCCGGTCTCGTCGGACACCACCGACCACTCCCCAGTGTGAGCCGCCAGCAGCGCCGCAGGGGACGTCTGCTTATGGACGATCCGGCCCGCGTGCGGAAAACACATCCGCACCGACTCGGTCGTCTGCACCGACCCGTCGGGGATCCGCGTGTCCATCGACATGACCTGTACGCCCGGCGCCTCCTCGACCAGCTCAAGGCGGTCCACATGCGACACCAGCTCCGGCCAGTCGCCCACCCGGTACAGGAAGTCGTAGACCACTTCCGCCGGGCCCTTGACCCGCACCGAGTCCTCGAAGGACAGCACCAGTTCGTCCAGGACGCTCCAGCGCTCCGCGAGGCGCTTCACACCGGCCAGCTTCGCGCGCGTATCGGCGTGGGTGACCAGGTCGACCCACGCCACGTCGTCGGGCCGGTCGCCGACGACCGTGAACTCGTGCAGCAGCGTCAGCAGGCTGCCCCCGTCCGCCCGTTCCTCGACGGTCCAGATCCCGTTCATCGTCCGAACCGGGGCCTGCGGGTTGAGCCGGCGGAACTCGATGCGCCACTGCTGCGGGTCCTGCGTGCGCAGCGACAGCCACGAGCCGATCCGGCCCTCGTCGGTCGCCCACATCCGCAGCCGTTCGTGCGTCCCGTCGAAGTCCAGCCGCTCGACGTGCACGGTCGACGGGAAGAGCAGCGGCCACCGCTCCGCGTCCGCGATCAGTCCGTAGACGACACCGGCCGGTGCGGCCACCTCGACCGAGTGCCACGCACGGTGCACGCGCTCACCAGACATCACAAACTCCTCTCCCTCGAATCCCTCGAAGCCGGAAGACCGGATTTCGTGCCGCGTCGCTCACCACGGTTGTGTGCGGCTTCGGCAGCGCGCCGCACGGCCCGAGGGGCAACTCGGCCGTGGGGGGACACGGGCCGGCTCCACCGCGGCGGCGGCAAAGACCGGATCGAGGACGCTCGCGACGCCGATCCGCGCACGCATGCGCCCACAGCCCTGCCGCCGGGCCGGGCCGGGCGGGAGGTCCGGACAAGTGAGGTTCGGCACCGCTGGTTCTCCTCCGGCTCTCGGCGGGCGACCGAGTCACCGCCCTGCGCCTTTCACCGTCGACGGGTTCGCTTGAGGAGTCCTCAAAGGGCGCTCAATCTCCGCACCGGAGACTCGCCTTGTCCATCGCAGACCGATGCAAGAGGAAGGCAGGTCACATGACCATCGACATCCGCGCCGAACCAACAGCGCGGGAGACGGAGTTCGCCTCCCTGTATGCGCAGGTCCAGCAGTTCTACGCGGACCAGCTGCAGCTCCTCGACGCCCACGACGCCGAACGCTGGGCGGAGACCTTCACCGAGGACGCCGTCTTCGAGATCCCGGCTCTGAGCGAACCGGTGCGCGGACGCGACGGCCTGATCTCGACCCTGCGCCGCAACCAGGAACACCAGCAGCGCGACGGAGCCCGGCTGAGACGGTGGATCGGCATGCTCGACGTGCGGCCGCAGTTGGACGGGACGCTGCACACCCGCTGCAGCGCGCTGGTGTACATGACACCGCACGGCGGCGAGTCGAAGGTCCTGCACGTGTGTGCCATGGAGGACGTACTCGTCCGCTCGCGGAGCACCTGGCGCACCCGCCACCGGCGGGTGACGCGTGACGACCTCGCCTGAGGCGCTCCCCCCGCCGGACCGGGACACATCCGGCGTGAGTCGTACGCGACCGGGCCGCCGCTGGGCCACTGCGCTGCGGTGGCAGGTCGTGTCGGCGCGGCCCTAAGGCCTGTGGGCCGGCTCAGGCCGCGTAGAGACCGAAGGTCGAGGTGCGACGCGGTCCGGACGCGACGTCCAGCGCCGGGTCGACGGTGAGCATCGCCTGGTGAAGTCGCTGGAGCTGCGGCGAGGGTTCGACGCCCAGCTCCTCGATCAGCCGGTGGCGCAGCGCGCGGAACACGTCCAGCGCCGTGGCCTGCCGGCCGGAGCGGTACAGCGCCACCATGGCCTGGGAGTGCAGGCCCTCGTGCCGCGGGTGGCGGGCGATCAGATCCGTGAGCTCGGCGATGAGTTCGCCGTGGCGGCCCAGTCGAAGATCGGCGTCGATGCGCCGCTCGACGGTGACCAGCCGGCTCTCCTCCAGCCGCATCACTTCTATCCCGAGGACCGACCCGGCGCGTACGTCCACCAGGGCCGGGCCGCTCCACATCGCCAGCGCGTCGCGGAAGTGTTTCGCGGCCCGCTCGTCCTCGCCCACCTCGAAGGCGCTCTGGCCTCCCGTCACCAGCTGCTCGTAGCGGTGTACGTCCACGGATTCCGGCGGCACCTGCAGCAGGTAGCCGCCGTGCCGGGTGGCCAGAACCTCCTTGGCCGTGCCGGGGGCGTCCGGCCCCATCGCGGTGCCCAGACGCCGGCGCAGCTGGACGACGTACGTCTGCAGTGTGGTCAGCGCGCTCTGCGGCATGTCGGTGGCCCAGAGCTCTTCCATCAGCGTGGGCACGGGCACGATGCGGCCCGGATAGAACGCGAACAGGGCCAGAAGTTGCCGCGGCTTGCTCGCGGTCGGAACGATCGACACCCCGTTGACATCGGCGCTCAACGGACCCAGAACCTGAATCTCCACGGTTTCCTCCCGTACTCCGGTCGAGTTCCTAGATGGCTCAAATCCTTCGGCGTTCAGCACGCTAGCCCCGTTCAGCCCGCACCCCCCGGTACCTGGACGCGCGCTCGAGCGGCCCTCCAGAGAAGGGACTGGGGCCGGAAGGCACCCGGCTCGAGAACGCTTGCACGGCCGGTCGAAGCGGACTCGCGCGAACGCTCTGTGCCGGTGCGCCGCGGCTATCGTCCGAAGCTCTGACCGGAACGTCGATGGAGTCACCATGGAACTGCGCCTGTTCGTGTTCCACCACGCTGGTGGTTCGCATCTGATGTACCGCGACTGGCCGGCCCTGTTCCCGGCCGACTGGGACGTACGAACGCCGGACGCCCCGGGCCGCGGGCCGCTGGACAACCGTGCCCCCCTCGGGGACATGGACGCGCTCGTGGACCACTTCCTGCACGAGCTGGACGCCGGACTCACGGGCCGTTTCGCCCTGTTCGGCCACAGCCTGGGCGGCACCGTCGCGTACGAGCTGACCCGGCGGCTGCTCGCCGAAGGCCGTACGCCGCCCGTCTGGCTGGGGCTCTCGGCGCGCGACACGCCCCGCCCCGCCGGCACCGGGCACCTGCGCCACCTGCTCCCCGACGACGCGCTGCGCCGCGAGCTCATCGACATGGGCGGCACACCCGCCGCGGTCCTGGAGAACCGGGAGCTGTGGGAGCTCTTCGCCCCCGTCATCCGCGGCGACCTGCGGCTGTCGGAGACGTGGAGCCCCGAGCCCGCCCGCGTACCGCTGCCCGTGCCGCTGTCCGTGTTCGGCGGCACGCGTGACACAGCGGTGCCGCCCGAGGGCCTCGCCGGCTGGTCCGCTCTGACCGAGCACTTCCTCGGGCAGCACGTGTTCGACGGCGGCCACTTCTACTTCCAGGACGATCCCACCGTGCTGGCCGAGCGGATCACCGCGGAAGTGGGCCGGGCCCTGGCGCTCGCCGGGACCGCATCCGGGGTGCCGCGGTGACCCTCGTCGGGCTCGGCCCCCCGGCCACGGCCCGCGCCGAGAACGAGACGAAGACCGGTACCGAGTTCCGGCTGCTCGGGCCGGTGGGGATACACGACGGGCGGACAGGCGCGGACATCGTGCCCTCCGGCTCCAAACAGCGCGCCCTGCTCTGCGCGTTCGTCATCCACGCCGGTGCGCTGCTCTCCGTCGACCGGCTCATCGAGGAGCTCTGGGGCGACGAGCCCCCGTCGAACGCGCCGAACGCGCTGCAGGCCCATGTGGCCCGGCTGCGGCGACTGCTGCCCTCGCCCGGTACTGAGGGCGCGCCCGGCCACGAGTGGATCAGCACCCTGCCCACCGGCTATCTGCTGACCCTGGGCCGGGCCACCACCGACGTGCACCGCTTCGACCGGCTTTCGGCGCAGAGCCGGGCGGCGGCCCCCTCCGACCCGGGGTACGCCCTGGAACTCCTGCGCCACGCCCTGTCCTTGTGGCGGGGGCCCGCCCTTCAGGACAGCCGGTACGGACCGATCTGCACCGCGGAGGCGGACCGCCTGGAGGAGAAGCGGCTCACCACGCTGGAGACGCTGTACGAGGCGAGCCTGCGCTGCGCCCAGCACGGCGAGATCACCGGTGAGCTGGAGAAGCTGACGGCAGACCATCCCCTGCGCGAACGGTTCTACGACCTGCTGATGGTCGCCCTCTACCGCAGCGGCCGCCAGGCCGAGGCACTGGGCGTGTACGAGCGGGCGCGCCGCCGCCTGGTGGGCGTCCTCGGCATCGAGCCGGGCCCGGCCCTGCGCGGCCGGATGGAGGCGATCCTCCACCAGTCCCCCGGCCTGTCGGCCCCGAAGGGCGCACCGGCGCTCGCGCGGCCCGCCACCCTGACGGAAGCGGTCGACCTGGGCGGTGAGATCGCCCGGCTGCAGCAGCGCATCGACGAACTCAACCGGGAACAGGCGGCGCTGGTACGGCGCTTCGACGCCGTGGCGGCCCTGCTCCCGCAGGCGTCGTAGCCGCGCGAGCCGCCCGCCGCCGGACCAGGACCGACCACGGGCACGGACGAGTGGCGGGCATGCCGAAGCGACCCCCGCGGTCCATCTCCCGCGAGGGTCGCTTCCTGGTCCGTACGCCGCACGAGCGGGCTTCTGCCCCCGTATTGGAGCGCCTTGGCGGCGGTCGGTCAGCCGACGCGGCTCAGTCGTTCGCCGCCGGCCACGGGCACCTCGAGGGCGGGCTCGGGAGCGGCCATGAGGATGGAGCGCTGCAGCCGCCGCAGTCCGACGGACGGCTCGAGGCCGAGATCCCGCACCAGGGAGTGGCGCAGCCGCTGGTAGACATCGAGGGCCTCTCCGCGGCGCCCCGAACGGTGCAGCGCCAGCATGAGCTGGCCGTGCAGGTTCTCGTGCGTGCGGTGGCGGCTGACCAGGACGGTCAGTTCCCCCAGCAGCTCACGGTGCCGGCCCAGCCGCAGATCCACTTCGATGCGCTGGTAGAGAGCACACAGCCGGGTCTCCTCCAGGCGCCGGATCTCCAGCTCCAGCTGCGGCCCGGCCTGTATGTCGACCAGGGCGGAGCCGCTCCACAGCGCGAGTGCGTCGCGCAACTGGCGGGCCGCGCCCGGGAAGTCCTCGGCGTCCATCGCCCGGTAGCCCGTACCGGCCAGCTTCTCGAACTCGCGGACGTCACTGGCGCCGCCCGAGGTCTTGAGGAGGTAGCCGCCCGGCATGGTGACGAGCACGTCCTTGGCGGTACGGGGCTCGGCGTCCTCGGGGTCGTGCTCCAGGGCGACCGAGATCAGCTCGCGCAGCTGCAGAATGTACGTCTGCAGCGTGGTGCGCGCGCTGCGCGGCGGCCGCTCGCCCCAGAGCTCCTCGATCAGCAGCGCCACGGGCACCACCTGATCGGCGTGCAATGCCAGCAGTGCCAGGACCTGCCGCGGCTTCGGCGCCGACGGTGTCACCGGGATCCCGTTCTCTCTGACGGCCAACGCGCCCAGTACATCGATGTCCACGCCGTATCCCCTGTTCGTGTATTCGCGCAATGAGTCACCGGTCGTCCGAGGGCTGCGCGGCAGAGCCGGTTTCTCGGCACACCTGAGTAAAAAACGGGACGGGCGGTTTGTCAATACCAAACCGATCGCGCTGTTTTTGCAATCTTCCATGCCGCCCTCAAGCGGCCCTGCAGCCAGGAGGTGCGGACACGAACGCCAGGACGCTCGGCACTTGAGGCGCGAAGGAGTCGGCGCGGGCCGGCATGCGATGTGAACAACAGAGACGTGCCGCAATGTGCCAATTGAGGGAAATAGGAGCGTACGGCAAACCCTGAAAGAAACCGCCAGGTTGGTTTACTATGTCATAGCCCTCCGCCCACCTACCCGAGGAGCCACCGGTGTTGAAACAGGAGCGTGCCGTACGCACCCGCCACTCACTCGTCCACTCCGCGGCACAGGCGTTCCAGCAGCACGGATACGTTCAGGCGAGGCTGGCGGACATCAGCTCCCGGGCGGGAGTCAGCCCCGGCGCCCTGCACTTCCACTTCGAGAACAAGTCCGCGGTGGCCTCCACGGTGCAGGCCGAGGCCGCCGAGAGCCTGCGCCGGGCAGTCCGCGCGGCGACCCGGCAGCCCGGCATGAACGCGCTGCAGAAGCTGACCGACGCCTCACACGCCCTGGCGGACACCCTGCGCCGCGATGTCGTGGCCCGCGCCGGCTTTCAGCTGAGCTGCGACGAGGCGTGCAAGGCCGAGTGGGACCTGTGCCAGGAGTGGCACAGGTACGTCCAGCGGCTGCTCGAGGAGGCCGCGGACGAGAACCTGCTCTCCGAGGACGTCGCCCGGCACAACGTGGCCGCCTCCATCGTGGCGGCGACCACCGGCTTGGAGGTCCTCGCCAGGAACGACGCCGAGTGGCTCGCGCACGAGACACTCACCGGCCTGTGGGAACTCATCCTTCCGTGCCTGGCCACTGGGGCGGCGCTCACCGTGCTCGAACCGGGCGGCACGCACCCCGGCAGGCGGGACAAGGCAACGCCCGGCGGGCGCAGGCCTGTTCACCGTGCACAGCTCGCGGCGAACCGGACAGCTCTGTCCACCCGCCCGGTGCCCGCACGCTGAGCGGCGGACCGTACCCGGGCCCGCTCCCCCGGCACCACAACCGGCCGGCCCGGCACCACGGCAGTGCCGAACCGTCAGCGCAGCCCGGCCCCGGTGCCGGACGCCACCAGGGTGTCGAGGCTGGAGGACTCCGCGAGCCTGGGCAGCAGCAGCCTCCAGAACCGGGTGAGGGGAGTGTGCGAGAGCCACCGCGCGTCCTGGCGGCCCAGGCTCTCCAGCCCCGCCGTCACCGCCACGACGGCGGTCGCCGCGTCCCGCACCGATGGCCCCCGCGCCAGGGAGCCCTCCCCGTCGGCCCGCACCAGGACGTCCTCCACCCACTCCTGCCACGTACGGCGCAGGCCGGCCTCTGCTCGTACGTGCTCGAGGCTGTCGCTCAGGTCGAACCCGGCGCGCAGCACAACGTCGTCCTCGAGGGTGCGGATGAGGGCATGCGTGGCATCGATCAGCATCTGCAGGGCGCCGTCGGCCTGTTGCTGGGTGATCCGATCCAGCCGCTGCGCGGCCTCCTGGCCGACCGCGTCGGCCAGGGCCGCCTTGCTGGAGAAGTGGAAGTGCAGCGCTCCGCTGCTCACCCCGGCCCGGGCACTGATCGTGGACAGTGAGGCCAGTTCGAAACCGTCGCGGTCGAACAGCTCGGCGGCGGACTCGATCAAGGCGTTGCGCGTACGTACCGCGCGTTCCTGTTTGGCCATCAGAGGGCTCCGGTGGTGCAGAGGGACAGCGGCGGGTGCAGACTGCGGCCCCCTCCGCACAAACCCACACTAACAAACCGCTGAGGCGGTTTCTAGGGTACGTGGTCCATGCCTGCCTGACCACGCGCGTACCCAGCATCCGGAACGGCGAACTCCGCAAGCCTAGTAGAGGCTGCGGAGTCCGTCTGACTGCTCTCCGGGCGGGGCGCGGGGATCAGGCCACTGCTGGCAACAGCACCACGGGCAGGGAGCCGTAGCCGTTCATCAGGAACGTCGGCATGGGCTGCAGCTGCCCGGCGGGGTGGGCGAGTGCCATGTCGGGGAAGCGCTCGAAGAGCGCCGCAAAGGCGGCGGTGGCTTCCAGCCTGGCCAGGGAGAACCCCAGGCAGCGGTGCACCCCGTGGCCGAAGCCCAGGGTGTCGCGGTCGGTGCGCAGAAGGTCGAACGCGGCGGCGTTCTCGCCGTATCGCTCCGGATCCAGGCCGGCGGCTGCGAAGTTGACCAGAATGGGGTCCCCCTTCCTGATCACGACACCGTCGAGTTCGATGTCCTCCACGGCGAAACGCATCGGCGAATAGGCGCCGGGAGTGTGCATCCTCATGGTCTCGCCGAACACCTCGTCCCAGCCGGCGCGGCCGGCGCGCACATGCTCGAGCTGCCCGGGGTGGGCGAGCAGTGCGCCCACGGCGTTGGTGATGAGCGTGGACGTCGTGTCCTGTCCCGCCGCGATCAGGAGAAACAGGGTCCCCAGCAGTTCGTTCTCGGTGAGCCCGTCGCCGTTGTCCCGGACCGCGATCAACGTGGACGTCAGATCGTCACCGGGCTCGGCCCGTTTGGCTCTCACATGCTCGAGCAGCAGCCCGAAGGCCTTCGTGCGCGCGGCCTCCATCTCCTGCGCCGTCGCCATGCTGTCGAAGACCGTGTGCAACGCGGCGGACAGTTCGTCCCGGCCGACGCCCCCTGCGACTCCGAACAGCTCGCAGATCACCCGCATGGGCAGCAGCTCGGCGAACGACGTGCGCAGATCGACCGGCTGTCCCGGTGGCACGGACGCCAGGTCGTCGAGCAGTTCGGCGGTGATCTCCTCGACACGGGGCCGCAGGGCAGCGGTGCGCCGTGCGGTGAACGCCTCCGCGACGAGCCGGCGCAGCCGCGAGTGCTTCTCGCCATAGGCGAACAGCATGTTCTCGTTCGCCACCCACGGGTAGAGCGGCCACTCCTCGGTTATCCGCCCCTCGATGAACTCCGGCCAGTGCAGCCGGGCGTCCTTGGACACGCGCGGATCGGTCAGGAGCTGCTCGACGTACTGCTGACGCACGACGGCCCATGCGATCACTCCACCCGGTAACTCGACCTCGACCGCCGGCCCCTGTGCCCGCAGCATGGCGACTTCACCCGGCAGGTCCCGCCCGGCAACGTCCAGCGCATACGGGCAAGCAGTCGCGTTCATCCGTCCACTCCATTCGGTCGGTCATTGCGTCCTGTGCCTCATCACAGACGCACACCGAGGAGTACAAGTTCCCCGCCGGGCCAGGGCCTGTCGCGGGCCGGACAAGATCGCCCGGGCAGCGCCCCAGGAGCCGCGGGCAGCGGTCACACCGCCGTTTTGGCGGCCTCGAACTCGCGCAGCCTGGTGGCCCCTTCGTACACGCGCGCCGCCCTGTCCGGGGCGAAGTCCAGCCGTACGAGCACGCCCGGAACCGCGATGGCCGACAGCAGAGTCCTCATGAGGTCCGCCACCCGCTCCACGATGTCCTCGTGCCGGGTCATGATCTTCGACAGCACCTGGACCCCAGTGAAACTGCCGGCGAGGAGCTTCGCGGTGTCCGCGATGTCGAGATGGGGGTGGATCTCCCCTCTCTCCTTGGCCTCGGTGAGGAGGGACACGTTGTGGTCGATCCACCCCTGCATCGGAACACGCCGGTCCAGACCGTCCTGCGGGGATCCCTGATCCACGGTGAGCCGCACGCTTCCCCGCACCATGGGGTCACCCATGTGCAGCAGATACGCGAGCACCAGCGCCTCGTCCAGGACCTGTTGCAGAACCAGATCCTGGGCCGGGACCGGTGGGAGAGCGCTGACCTGCGTGGCCAGAACCTCCTGGGCGAGCTCTTCCTTGGAAGTGAAGTGGAAGTAGAGGGCTCCCTTGGTCACCCCGGACCGCTTCAGGATCTCCGAGATGGTTGCCGCGTCGTATCCGACCTCGTCGAAGACCTCAGCCGCCGCCACAAGGATCTTCTCGCGCGTCCTGATAGCTCGTTCCTGTTGCGCCACAGCCACTCCTCCGTACCCCCCAACCGCCCCGTAAAGAAACCGTAGGGTTCGTATGCTAGCACTCGGTGACGCTCCGTAGGGGTGAGGGCGTGAATTCGCCGCTCTCCGTGCCCGTGAGTGGTCCCGCAGGCACCAATCGCCCTCAAAACCGACGAGCAGGACCCAGTATAAAACCGGGAGTACGGTTTTTCAACGCTCCTGCGAGGCGGCCGCCGAGCCTTCCGCCAGCGCCCGCCGCATACACAGTATGCGCAGGTCAGAGCCGCTACTACCGCTTCCGGTAACCGATCTCGGGGCCTGCGGCGGACGACCGGCCGTGCGTTAACAACTCGTCACGACACCCGGAATCACCCTTGAATAGAAACCGGTTGGTACGTATCTTGTAGGCCTGAGTTCCCACTCATGGGTACCTTCACGGGGGAGAGGTTCTGAGCATGACTGTGCTCACGTTCCAGAAGGAAACGCCTACCAGAACAGACGCAGAAACGGCCTCCGCGGCTTCGCCCACGGACGATCCGCAGTTCGAGAGCCGTGCGCTGGCCGCCGGCGAACTGGCACACCTGCTCTTCGACCAACAGGACCGGGACCGGATCCATGAGTCGTGGCGCAAGCTCATCGGCGGCGAGGAGTTCTCCTACCGTCCCGGTCTCGCCCCGGCGGAGCGGGCCGCTCTTTCCTACGCCCGTCTGCGCCTGGTCAACGACGCCGTCGAGGACGCCGAGGCGCTCGCGTGCGACCCCCACCGTCTGGCGAGTCTGCACGAGTGGACCGGGTTCATGGACGGCGGACTGTGCACCTTGGCGAGCATCCACTACAACCTTTTCCTGGGCAGCCTGGTCGACCACGACGACTACCAGCAGCGGGACCTGTCCCCCTTTACCTCGATGCGGCGCACAGGAACGTTTCTCTGCACTGAGCTGGAGCACGGCAACGACGTGGCCGCAATGGAGACCGTCGCCGTCTTAGACCGTGCGACCGGCGGGTTCATCCTGAACACGCCGACTCCTGGCGCGCAGAAGTTCATGCCCAACACGAGTCTGATCGGCGGGCCGAAGAGCGCCGTGGTGGCCGCCCGGCTCGTGATCGATGGCCAGGACCAGGGTGTCTTCCTCTTCCTCACCCCGCTGAGCGACGAGAACGGGCACCTGCCCGGGGTGCGTGTCCGCCTGCTGCCGGAGCGCACCGGAACCCCCGTCGACCACTGCCTCACCGCCTTCGACCACGTATGGCTGCCGCAGGAGGCCCTGCTGGAGGCCGGGCACGGCCGCTTGGACAAGGACGGCAACCTGAGCAGCAACCTGGGCAACCGGCGCAAGCGCCTGCTGCGCTCCATCGGGCGCGTCACCATGGGCAAGCTCTGCATGAGCGCGGGCACTCTGGGCATGTCGCGGGCCGCACTGAGCATCGCGGTGCGCTACGCCCACAGCCGCCACATCAGCGGACCGAAGAGCGGCGAGCGCATACCGCTTGCCGCGCACAGCAGCCACCACGGCCGGCTTCTCGATTCGGCGGCGACGGCCTACGCCATGACGTTTCTGCACCGTTCTGTGGTGGACCGCTGGGCCGGACACACCGCGCAGGACCGGGCGGAGGTGGAGCGTCTGGTCGCTGTCGCCAAGGGCTGGATCACCTGGCAGGCCCGCGAGATCACGACCGAGTGCCGGGAACGGTGCGGCGCACAGGGCCTCTTCCCCTCCAACGGCCTGGCCGACCTGCCACTGAACATCGAGGGCGGGATCACCGCCGAGGGCGACAACCTCGTGATCTGGGTGAAGGCCGCCGCTGAAATGGTCTTCGGCCACCAGGTGGACCTGCGAGACTCCCACGACCTTCCGCCCGCCGAACGGCAGCTGACCGACCTGGACTTCCTGCGCGACCTGCTCGCCCACGTCGAGGCCCTGTGGCAGGCGCGAGCCCGCAAGGCGGTGCGCCGGGGGCCCTCGGGCGACCCGGTCGCCCGCTGGAACGGAACCTCCGGCCCCGCCCTGGAGATGGTCTCGGCCCATTCACGCCTGAAGGCGGCCGACGCCTTTATCGCCGCGGCCGCGCAGGCGACGGACCCCACGGCACGTTTCCTGCTCGAGTCCCTGTGCCGGTTGTTCCTGCTCCAGCAGTTGCGCGAGCACTCCGGAGACCTGCTCGCCGAGGAGCGTCTGACCGTCTCGCACGTACGCGAACTTCCCAGGGCCATCGAGACGGTCGTCGCCGGCCTCGCCCCGCATCTGCTGACGCTCGTGGACGCGTTCGACCTTCCGGACGAGGTCCTGTCCGCCATCCCCATCGCGAGCGGCGCCCGCCTCGACCAGTACCTCGACAGCGCGGCCAACGACACCGAGCCTGTCCTGACCTGACCGCACTTCAGCCGCACAGGGCCATCACCGGCCTGACCCGGCCGGATCCCAGCAGTACCGGCCGGGTGGCATCCCCGATCCCGCCGAGCAGGGGCAGCGGGACGCGCCGAGAGGTCTGCGCGGAGGCGACGTACGCAGGGCGCACACCGTACTTGGCGTACGAGGCGTAGGCGTACGAGGCAGAACGTGCCCTCGCACGGTCGGCCTTGGCGTTCTCGGCGGGCCGCGCCTGGGACGCGCCCCGGCCGCCGGCGAAGACGACGACACGCAGCACGACGAAGCGCCCGATTCCGGCGAGACCGGAGGCCGAGAGGTAGACGATCTGCTCACACAACATGCTGGGCGACGCCCGGACCAGGTGCAGCACGAACATCGCGGCGCAGGTCACCACGTAGGCGCCCGCGGCCGACCCGGCGGACTGCAGGTGCTGCCGCCAGCCGGGTCGGCACCCGGCCCCGAAAGTGAAGCGGCCATGGAGCTCGGTGGCGAGGACGGTCGACGCCGCGGTGATGAGTGCGTTCGCCAGCGCCCAGGGCATCAGCGAAGCCAGCAGCGCCACAGAGGCGCTGGAGGCGAGACCGACGCCGCCACCGCACAGCACGAACCGGGCGAACGCGGCGAACGGCCGGGGGGCTGCGGGGAGTTGGCGGGCTGCTGGCTCCATCATCAAACCTTCCATCCGATCCGTACGCCGTTCACTGTACGCACAATGTACGTCACTACGCACACTGTACGCAAGCCCGCACAGCGTTCGTTCAGAACCTTCGTCTACGGTCTGGAACGGATCCTCAAGGGGCCTGGAGGTCCGGCTCGGGCGTGTGGGTTCCCCGCCGGGTAGGAACGGTTGGGCCGACGCAGCGAGTCGGCCGGCCTCACACCCACACCCACGCTTTACGGCATGTGCCACCGGCCTGAACGACGTCCGCACAACTCAACTCGGAGTGAGCATGGCGAAGCAGCACCGGGCGGTGCGGACGCGAGCGGCCCTCGTACAGGCGGCATCCGCACAGTTCGACCGCGACGGATACGACGGCACGTCCCTGGCCAAGGTCTGCAAGGCCGCGGGCATCTCCCTGGGCGCACTGACCTTCCACTTCTCCAGCAAGGGCGAACTGGCCGATGCGGTGATGGCCGAGGGCCGTGCGCTGACGCAGGCCACGCTGCTGCGGGTGACGGCCCGGCCCGGCCCCGCGCTGGGCAAGGTCGTCGAACTGACGCTGGAGCTCACCCGTCTGCTGGAGAAGGAGACCTCCGTCCGCTCCGCGGTGCGGCTCGCCAGGGAGCGTCCGGGCACCGGCGGCTGGTCGGACATCTGGCTCCCGGTCGTGCAGCAGCTGCTCGACCAGGCGCATGCCAACGGGCAGCTGCGGGGCGGGACCCGGCCCGCGGACGTCACAACGCTGGTCGAGTACCTGACGGCGGGGGCGGAGGCGTATCTCCGCCGCGGGCTGCAGGCGGGGGCGGCATCGGGGAGCGGGGTCGCTCAGCTCGAGAGCATCTGGCGACTGGCCCTGTCGGGAGTGTGCGTGGAGGAGGCGGGCGTGAGCGGCGAAACCGGACGGGCACCGGGCGCGGGCCAGGCGGAACCCCCCCTTCCCGCCGGGCCGTTCGGTGACGACACCTCAGGGTCAGGCGGCTCAGGGTCCGGCGGAGTCATCCACTCCTGAGCCGGCCCCGGCCCGGCCAGTCGCCCGTTCACACTTTGGTTCTGCCACAGGAGCACTCACGTCTCACTCGACAAACAGACCGAACACCCTTTATTTTTGTTTACGATGATCCGCCTGAGGCGGGCGGACCGTGTGCACGCCAAAGGGGAACTGGCGGCCAAGAGGCAGCTGGCGCCTGATACAGCACAGCAAGGCTCTGCGCGCCTCCAAGCCGCGGAGCGTCACTTCGCACGCCCGGGGGAAACGGCATGCTGCTCACCAAGGAACGTCCTCTCACATCACCACCCGGTCCGCTGACCACGACGGCGCCCGAGGAGTCCGTTCAACGGCCCGCGCTGTCGGAAGCGTTCCTGACCGGCAGGCCCGGGACCGGACCCGGCACCTGTACGGCGAACGCCGACATCGCTGCCCTCTGAGCAGCTCTCCCCCGCCCCGCCGCCGCCGGCGGCGGTCCCCCCACGGACCGGCCGCCAAAGGTGCCGGCAGGGGCGGAGGTCACCGTCCCGCGCTCGCGGGACGGAGTCATGGGCCTGGCTGGGTCGCTTCGGTCGCTGGTGAGAGCGATCAGGAGGTGCGGACGCACCGCGTCCCCCTCAATTCGCTGCCTGCCGGATTGTCGGAGTGCTCTGGGCTAGCCTGTGCTGAACGCATTTCGACCTTGAGTCGCTTCGGTCGCTGAAAGGAACCATCAATGCCCCCTGAGCTGGGGATTTCTGGCAGCGACTCATCCTGGCTCGCAATGACCGAGGACGACGGGCACAGACCGGGAACGCCGTTGGACACCGCCCTGTGGTGCGCTGAACAGGGCTGGCCCGTACACCCCTTGGCCCCGGGACGGAAAACCCCGGCCGCCAACTGCACCGACTGCCGGGACCAGCCGCACAGCCCGCAGACCTGTCCCTGCATCTCCGCCGGTCGCTGGTGCCACGGCTTTCACGCCGCCACCACCGACCAGTCCCGGATCCTGGACTGGTGGACGGAGCAGCCCCGCTTCGGCGTGGGCGTTGCCTGCGGGCCTGCAGGCCTCGTCGTCATCGACGTGGACGCACACCCGGTACCGCTGCCGGATCCCGACCGGCTCCTGCCCGGAATCCACATCCCCGCCTCCGTCACCCTGGAGGGCCTCCGCCACGGCTTTCACAGCCTGGCCCTGCTGGCGGCACTGCGCGGCGCACAGGACCCGAGCCAGGACGACACCACCCTGCGCGTGCGCACCCCCTCGGGAGGACTGCACCTGTGGTACACCGCGCAGGCCGGTCACACCTGGCGGTGCTCGACCGGCTCCAGTGCCGGACGGGCACTGGCCTGGCAGGTCGATGTGCGCGCCCACGGGGGCTACATCATCGCTCCCGGCACCACCACAGCCACCGGCACCTACACCGCCTGCCGACCCGTCAGGCGCCCCGCGCCGCTGCCAGGCTGGCTCGCGGCGGAATTGGAGCGCACCGGCCACCGTCCCGCGCCGCCCGCCCCGAGGTCGGCAACGCCCGTACCCTCCCGGGCTCGTGCCGCCGTCATCGCCGCGCGCGGTGGCCGCGACGCCGCCGCCCGGACCCTGGCCACCGTGCTGACGGCGGTGACGGAGTGCGCCGCGATCGCACAGGGCGCCGGCTTCAGTGAAAAGCTCAACCGCGCCGCCTTCACCGCAGGCGGTCTGGTGGGCGCCGGCCGCATGAACCTCGCCGACGCGGAGTCCGCACTGGTGGCTGCCGCCGCACATGCCCGCCCCGGCCAAGAACGCCGCTCCCTGCAGATCATCCGCAGCGGGATGAGCGCGGGCAGCCGGCGGCCGCTCAATCCGGGAGACCGTACGTGAACGACGCACCGTCCCCTCAGGAAGGCCTGTTCGACCCTGTCGAAGTCGCCCGCCAGATCATGCTCGGCTCCCCCGGCGGCGTACCGGCCCAGAGCGCGTCCGAACCCGTCGCGACCCGCGTGAGCGAGCACGGTCTGCTGCCGGACAGTCTCAGCGACCGAGGAAACGCCAAGCTGTTCGTGTCCCTGTACGGGCGGGACTTCCGGCACGTGCCGGGCCTCGGCTGGTACCGGTGGTCCGGCTACCGCTGGGAGATCGACGAGGACGACAACGTTCTCTGGGCGGCCGGTGAGATGGCCGAGTCGCTCGCCGAGACCGACCCCCGTGCGCGGCACACCGACTCCGCACTGCGCCGCCACCGCCGCCGGGCCCTGTCCACATCCGGGATGAAGGCCATGCTCATGCAGGCGAAGGCGGCACCGGGCATGGTCCTCAACGCCTCCCTGCTGGACGCCGATCCGTACGCACTGTGCACGCCCGCGGGCGTCATCGACCTCACCACCGGCATGCTCGTGGCACCCGACCCGGAGAAGCACTACCACTCGCGCGCCACGAGCGTGGCCGCCCGGGCGATGGCCACACCGCGGTGGCAGCAGTTCCTGACCGACACCTTCGGCGACGACGCCGACGGCCACCAGATGATCGACTTCCTCCACGAACTGCTGGGCTACTCCGTCACCGGCGATGTCGGCGCGCAGGTCATGCCGTTCCTCTACGGACAGGGGAAGAACGGCAAGTCCGTACTGCTGGACGTGATGGTCAAACTGCTGGGTGACTACGCCGACGCGGCCCCGCCCGGGTTCCTCATGGCGCGCCCCTTCGAGGGGCATCCCACCGACCTGGCCGAGCTGCACGGCCGACGCATCATCGTGTGCTCGGAGCTCAAGCCCGGCGACCGGTTCGACGAGGCCCGGGTCAAGCTGCTGACCGGCGGCGACCGCATCAAGGCCCGCCGGATGCGCCAGGACTTCTTCGGCTTCAACCCGACCCACAAGCTGTGGCTGCTGGGCAACCACCGGCCCGAAGTCGGTACCGGAGGGTACGCGTTCTGGCGCCGGATGAAACTCATCCCGTTCGAGCGGGTCGTGGCGGACGACCGCAAGGTGGACAACCTCGCCGACGTCCTGGTCACCGAGGAGGGGCCGGGAATCCTCAACTGGCTGATCACGGGCGCCCGCCGCTACCTCACAGGCTCCCGCGATCTCACGGGCCCTCAGCAGGTCCGTACCGCCACGACGGCCTACGCCGAGACCGAGGACCACACCGGGCGCTTCCTGGGCGAGTGCTGCACACGGGCACCCGCCATGCGCGCCGAGCAGGCCCAGCTCTACAGCAGCTACAAGAAGTGGTGCCAGCTGGAAGGCGCCAACCCCGCCTCCTCCAGGGCCTTTGCCGCCCGGGTGCGGGAGACTGTCGGCATCGCCACCCCCAAAGACATGATCCTTTCGAACCAGCGGAAGTTCTACCCCGGTATCGGGCTCAACGCTGAAGTGGGAGAAACCTCGTGAGCGCCCTGATCGAACCCGGTCAACTCGCCCACGAGAGCGAGCTCGTGTGGCTGGAGGACACCACCACCCTGGACTACGTGCGCCAGAGCCTGGACCGGCTGCCCACGCGCCGGGGCAAGCCCGCCTACCACCGCGACGGCCGCATGGTCGGCTACGCGGTCCTCGGCCCCGAGGCCCGTTCCTCGAGGGCATCGGGCACCTTCCTGCGCCGGGTCTTCTGGCTGCTCCCCCACGACCGGGACGGCCGGCCCAGCGGCCTGTACGCCTCCGGTGCGCCGTCGGAGGCCGTCGACCCGCGGACCGTTGCCCCCAGGGTCAAGGGCTACAAGACCCAGCGGTCCGAGGGCGGCCCGGAGTCCGAGGCGATGCGCGAGCTCGGGATAACGCTGCCGGAGAGCTGAGGACCGGACAGCGACCGAAGCGACGGCGCTGTGGACCTGTCACCAGGTGCACAGCGCCACGTTCATGGGCTCAGCCGTGTGCTCGTCGGTCGCGTGGGAGACGGCCTCGGAGTCCTAGGCCGATTCGTTTGGATCACTCCCGCCGGCCGAGGTTGTCGTCGCCCACACCCCGCCAATCGTCAGGGGGCGCACAGGCCGGGCAACGGCCCCCACGAAAGGAGTTCGCCGTCGGCGCAGCGACTGCGCCGACGGCGAACTCCCCTCACTTCAGCGTCAGAACAGGCCCTTGAATCCGTTCCAGCCACCGGTGCCGATCAGCACCCGGCCGGCGTACGTACCGGCACCGGTGGAGGCGTACCGCCACAGCTTCCCAGTGGTGTCCCGCGCCAGCAGATCGGCGCGCCCGTCACCGGACAGGTCACCGGTCCCGACGAGAGCGGAGTAAACGCCCCACCCGCCGCCGACCCGCACCCGCGTGGTCACGCCACCGGTGGAGGTCCCGGAGTACCGCCACAGCACACCGGCGGAGTCGACCCCGAGCAGGTCGCCACGCCCGTCCCCGTTCAGGTCCCCGGCCCCGACGATCCGCTTGTACAGCTTCCAGTTGGTCCCGATCCGCACCCGCGACTTCAGCCGGTGATCGGCCGTACCGGCGTAGAAGTACATGTCACCGGTGGATGCCTGACGGGCAGCCAAGTCGACAAACCCGTCCCCGTTGACATCGCCGGATGACGTCAGCTGGTCGTACTGCCCCCAGCCGGAACCGATCAACGTGTATGGCGACGAAGCGGTGACGACCTTCCCGCACCCGGGCCGATACGCCCGCAGCTGGTCCCCGACCCGCACGAGCACGTCACCGCATCGGTCGCCGTTCACGTCCCCGAAGGGCACGAGCACGGAGTTGGCGGCGAACTTGCCGCCGGACCCGGCGATACGGGAGGACAGCCCGCCCGTACCCGTCCCCCGGTACAGCGATACGGCCCCGGCGGGATCCGTCACCAGCAGGTCACCGAACCCGTCGTCGCCGGTGTCCCGCCACACGGCGGCACCTCCGCTCACCGCTACGGTCCCGGAGGCCGCAAGATCGGCCCCCTGCCCGTCGGCCGGCTTGACGGCCAGGGTCCATGTGTAAGCCCCATTGACCACGAGCTTCCCGCTCGCGTCCTTCCCGTCCCACGACGGCGCGACCAGACCACGGGCCTCGCCCCCGGTGAGCGTCCGCACGACCTTCCCAGTCACCTTGTGCTTCAGCACCAGCGACCACGAGGCCCCAGGCTTCGACAGCCACCACCGCGACTTCCAGGCTCCGGCCTTGATGTCGGCGGCGGCCGGGGTGTCGGCGTCGATGACGGCGGCCTGGGAGGCGGGGACGCCCGACGGGACGATCCGTACCCGCCGGTCCTCGCCCGTGTAGGCGACGTGGCCGCCGAAGCGGTCGACGGTCCACCCGGCCCGGCGCGCGGTCCGGTCCCCGAGCTCGGTGGAGGTGGCGACCACGCGCTGGGGCAGGTCCGCCTCCTTACCGCTGACCGGGAGACCGTTGTGCAGGTCGACGAGGGTGAGGCCGGCCGCGTCCGAGCGGCGGACCAGGTAGCCGTCGCCGAGGAGCGTCTCGTCGGCGCCGAGCCTCAGGAAGCGCTTCGCCTGCCGGTCATAGACGCCGGCTCCCCGGAAGTCGTGCCAGTAGTCGCTGCACCGCCAGTACACCCAGCGGCCCACGGCCTGGAGGTCGCTGGGGACGCAGCCCGCGTCGAAGGACTCGCCGGCGGCGCCCGTCGACAGGTTCTTCGCCGCCACTTTGGTCGGCACGCCCGAGCTGGTGTCGTCCCACCGGCCGAGGGCGCTCCACAGCGTGTTGCCCCAGACGGAGGACGCAACCGGCTGCCGCTTCAGGAGCACGCTCCCGGTGTCGGCGTCCTTGAAGTGGAGGACCGCCTGCTCACCGCCCGACGCCTGGTTCACGACACCGAACCGGCCGGAGAGGTCGACGAGTTGGGGGCTGCTGAGTCCGGAAGTCACCCTCGGACCCCATGGAGCGGTGCCGTTCCGGTAGAGCATGGTGACGTCCTGCTCGGTCGCGGCCTTGCGGCCGTGATGCCCGTCGCCGCTCGCGAACATCGTCACGCAGTAGGTGCCGGAGGTGGGGCTGCAGGAGTCGTCGTCCCGGCCGGACACGAGGCCGTCGACGGTCGAGTTCAGCTCCTCCGGACGGCCGGAGGTCTTCAGCCAGGTGCTCCGGTAGCCGCCGATGGTGGTGCCCGGGCTGTAGTGCTGCGAGTCGTCGGCCGTGGTGAGGATGCCGCTGCCGAGCGAGATGCCGGCCGGCTTCGCCTCCCGGTCCTCGATGTCCGCGAGGCGCTTGCGGGTGATGGTGCCGTCCGCGGCGCGCGTGAAGCGGTAGTACCCCCAGTTGAGGGCGCCGTAGGTGGTGTTCTCCTCCGCGCCTGCCACCAGGAGCGAGCCGTCGGGCGTGCGGTGCACCGAGGTTGAGGCGACGGCCAGCAGGGACTTCGAGTTCCCCTCGGCGTCGCGCAGGACGAGATGGTTGCCCCGGTACTCGTTGTTGCCGGGGTTGGGCGGGGAGACGGTGACGAGGTCGTCGCCGAGGCGCCGGACGGCGTCGTTGTAGGCCACGTCCCGCAGGTCGAGGGTGGTCGGCTCCGCGTCCAGGTCGTCACGGCGGTATACCTGGGCGGCGTAGCTGGACAGTGCGCCGACGTGGAAGACGGTGTCCCGGTCGAAGGAGACGCTCTCGCCCTGCGTGGAGAGTGCCTTCACGCTCCCGGAGGCGAGGTCGACGACCCACCACCCCTGGGACATCGTGCTGTCCTCCCACTTGATGCCGCGGACGGCGACGGACCGGGCGTCGCCCTCGCTGATGGTGAGGTTCCACCCCTCCGGCAGGCCATCCAGTGTCCGGTCCCGCACCTCGCCGTTCTCCAGGCGCAGGAGGTGCAGGCTCGTAACGGCGTTCTCGGCACCGGTCCGGGTGATGACGGTGTCGCCGTAGGTCGCGACGTACGTCTGGCCCTCCGGGATCGGGACCGTGCTCGACGGTCCGCTGCCGGCCCGCTGCTGGAGCGTCACGTGCGGGGCCGGGGACTCCGTGTAGAGGGCGACGGTGTCGGAGCCGTGGCCGAAGTCCGCCGGGTACTGGGCGAAACGGAACTCGTCCACGTTGTAGGCGAGCGGCTCGGGCAGCCGGTGGTCGAGGACGGTCGTCGCACCGGTGGCGTAGTCGATCCAACGGAGGCGGTCGTCACCCTCCTGGGCGGTGAGGAAGCCGGTCTCGCCGGCGTTCAGGACGATGGTGGCGCGGGGCACGAAGCGTGCGCCCGGGCTGATGACGACGGGATCGGCAGACGCGCCGGGGACCTCGGCGACGGCCGTCCCCGCGGCGGTGCCGATTCCGGCGGTCACGGCAAGCGTGACGGTGAGAGCGATACGGGCGAGCGCGCGCTTGTGGCGCGTGGCCCGCTTGTTCAGCGGACGAATCACGAAAAAGTCCCTCCCCAGGGCAATCGAGGAGGGGGGCTTGTGGAACCGCCGATCATCCCTGCTCGAGCAGGGCGACAGTAGCAGGCGGGATCATGGCCCGACATCGAGTTTCGAACCTGTTCAAGGGCTGGCCGCGGTCCGCGTCGGACCGCTGACCGGACCAAGCCGGAGGTACCCAACCGGGCGGGCCGTCGTGACAGTGATCCAAGCGAAACGGCCTGGGCGGTTTCGCTTGGATCATCGGGCGGACCAGAGGAAGATGCCCGCGATGTGGAGTCCGGCCAGGTAAATGGTTGTGGTCTTCTCGTAGCGGGTGGCGATGCCTCGCCACTGCTTCAGGCGGTTGATGCACCGCTCGACGGTGTTGCGTTGCTTGTATGTCACGCGGTCGAAGGCGGGTGGCCTTCCGCCGCGGCTGCCGCGCCGTAGCCGGTGGCCCTGCTGGTCGGCCGGGACGGGGGATGACCGCTCGGATACCGCGCTTGCGCAGGTGCTCGCGGATGAGTAGGCCTTGTCGGCCAGGACCACCTCCGGCCGGGTCCGGGGCCGTCCGCGTCGGCGTGGCACGCGCAGGCGGGCCATCACGTCCGCGAAAGCGGGCGCGTAACCGGCCTGCCCCGCAGTGAGCACGAAGGCGAGCGGCCGCCAGTGAGCGTCGGCCACAAGATGGATCCTTGTGGTCAGCCCGCCCCGGGACCGGCCGATGGCGTGGTCTGCCGGCTCGCCGGCCGGGGCCCCTTTTTGCGGGCCCCGGCCGCGTGCTGGTGAGCCCGCACGATCCCGTACTTCTCCGGCAGGTAGACCCACTGCGATCCGGTCTGGAACTTGAAGGCGATCGCATCGATTACCTCCCGGTGATCCCGCCACCGGCCACCCCGCTTCGGCGTCCGGTCCGGAAGCAACGGCTCAATCCGCGCCCACTGCGGCGGGCCCCGTTTCTCTGCCCTGTTGCTGAAGTTCTTCGAGCTGGAGGGCCGGTTCCCTAACCCGCTGGAAGACATGAACGAGGCCGCCTGGCGGGCGCGCGAGGGGGTCGGCTCAGGTTGAGGGGGCCGGCTGTGGGCACCACTGGCTGGGACCGTCAAGACGGCTGTCTATCCGGGATCTGAACGTGGCTTGGCAGTGCCGCCTGGGCTCGCTTCGGGTTTCGTGTAGAGGACTTCGCGGACCTGCTCCGCGGCGCGCAGGATGCTCTCGCTGATGAAGTCGCTGAAGCGGGCGATGTTCTCGAGGCGGGCGGCGGCCGGGGTGCCTGGGCCGAGGACGCTGACGCCCTGCCGTGCGGTCTCGGCGACTTGGGCGATGCCGCGGGCGCTGGCGATCGTCGACTGGTACCAGACGTCGTCGTCGACGAAGTAGCGCTCGCGGCGCCGTTCGTCGCGTTCCCGGCGGATGAGGCCCTGCTCTTCGAGGAACGAGATCGCCTTGGAGACGGACGCCGGGCTGACCTGGAGGTGCTGGACGAGTTCGGACGCGGTGACGCTGCCCGCGTCGGCAATAAAGAGGCAGGTCAGCACCCGAGCCGTCATCTTGGGCAGGCCCTGATGCATCAGGAGGGTCGTGAACGCCTCCTCGTACTCGCGCACGGCCTCGTCGTCCCGCCCGTGGCCCTGCGCAGGCGCCCCCTGCTCTCGGGGCGGGGCGTGCTTGCGCCGGTGGGCTCGGCGTTCGGTGGCGCGGTGGGCCAGGTCGGCGCGGTAGGCGGTGGGGCCGGCGTTGCGCATCACCTCACGCGTGATCGTCGAGGTGGGGCGGTCGAGACGTCGGGCGATCTCCGCGTAGGCGAGGCCGTCGGCCAGCCCCAGCGCGATCTGCTGACGTTCCTGCTGGGTGAGTCTGCCTCCCGGCACCGCGATCTCCCTTCGTGCTTCCCTGATGCGGCCAACGTAGCGTTCACTCACAGTCCAATGCAACGATCAGGCGCCTGTCATTGCGTTAGATTTACGCCCGTTGCAACGAAATCTGTACTCTCATCTGCACTAATAGTAATTAGACGCAACGAACTAGTTGCTCACTCCTTGAACGCAACGTAGCGTTTGCGATGTCAGAAACAACGAGCGCACGAGGAGAGCATGATGAAGAAGTTCGACACCACCGCCGCGATCTCCACCGTCCTGGACATCCCCGCCGGGCGCATCCAGGTCATCGCCGCCGACCGGGCCGATACCACCGTCGAGGTCCTGCCCGCCAACGCCTCCAAGGGCCGCGACGTGAAGGCGGCCGAGCAGACCACGGTCGAATTCGGCGACGGCGTCCTGCGGATCAGCGCCCCGACGGAGAAGAACCAGATCCTCGGCGCCTCCGGATCCATCGAGGTGACCATCCAGCTGCCCGCCGGCTCGAGCATCGAGGCAAAGGCGGCCGCCGCCGAGTTCCGGGGCGTCGGACGGCTCGGCGACGTCGCCTTCGAGGGCGCGCACGGCGCGGTCAAGATCGACGAGGCCGCGAGCGTGCGCCTGGCCGCCTACGCCGGTGACATCACGGTCGGCCGCCTTACCGGCCCCGCGGAGATCAGCAACCAAAAGGGCGACATCCACATCACCGAGACCACCTCCGGCACGGTCGTGCTGCGCACCCAGATGGGCGACGTGACGGTCGGCGCCGCCCACGGAGTTTCCGCCTCCCTGGACGCCGGCACCGGCTACGGCCGGATCCACAACGCGCTGAAGAACACCGAAGGCGCCGCGGCCCGCCTGAACATCCACGCGACCACCGACCACGGCGACATCACCGCCCGCAGCCTCTAAAGAAGCCAACGGCCAATCAGGTCCAGGGGCCTGCGATCCACATGCAGGGGCCTGGAGAAGTCGTACAGGACGCCTCACGCGACCAGGTGGACCACATGACGAAGAACAGCACTTCCTCGACCAACTCGAAGTGGACCGGCATGGTGCCGGTTGACGATACGGCCCTGGCCGTCACCGACACTGACGGTCCGGTATCCCTGTGGTCTACCTCAAATGGCCAGTTCGCCACTCAGGGTTACTGGCGGCGGGTCATCGCTGAACTGGGGACGGAGTGGCGGCACATCACCTACGACGAGCGGGCTCGCGGCAAATCGAAGCGCTCGGCGGACTATTCCTTCGAGGTAGCCGTCCGGGATGTCGATGCCGTTCTCGCGGCCGGGGGGACCAGGGGCTGCTGGTGGGCTGGTCCTACGGAGCGTTCGTCGCGGCGCACTGGGCCAGCCGGAATCCGGACCGTACCTTGGGCGCGGTCTTGGTTGACGGCGCGCAACTGTACGACTGGCTCGACGAGGCAATGGAGCAGCGGATCCAGAAGCTGTTCCGGCGGATGGGCTGGTTCCTGCCGCTGCTGCGCCCGACGGCCTGACCCCGCGGATGACCGCCGAACAGCAGGCCGACAGCAACATCGAACTCGGCAAGCTCGCCCGCGAGCGCGAGTTGGGCCCTGTGCTGGACAACATCAGCGTCCCGGCGCGGTACGTGGTTGCTTCGGGGGCGTCCTTCGGAAGCCGCGGTGATGAGCAGGAACGGATACGCGCCGGCCTCGATGCGGTGACCGCCCGCAACCCGAACATCAAGGTGAGCGCGAAGGTCGCGAGCAACCACGGTGCGATCCTGCGGAAGGACTTCCGCGCCATCGCCGAGTCCGCACGCGAGGTCGCCGCCCTCAACCACGGCCCGGCGCTGAAGACCTGACCAGCCGACCGACGATCAGCCAGGCAGCATCCTTCGCCGGTCACGGGCCCGCGGCCGGTTGGGACGCCGGCCGAAGCTCACCGCGGACCAGGCTGCGCTCGCCCAACGGCTCTACGACGAGCGGGAGAACGGCCCCGGGACTGGTAGGCCCACATGTCGAGGTGTCGCGTATTCCAGCTTGGACGGCCCTCGTTGGTCGCTCTGAGTGGCGAGGCCGGTGTTCGTGGTCCGTCCTTGGGCGGATAGGTTCACCGTGGTGTGCCCGAGGCACTTCTGGAGGGGTCACCGGTGGACATTGTCGCGATCATGGAAGCGCTGGCTGAACAGGGCATAACCGTGCTGTCAAGGCTGATGCTGAGCGGATGGCAGAGAGGCGGAAGCCCTGGACGTTCGTGGCCAGTGGCGCCCCACTGCGTGACGACATCCTCGTGCGTACCGATGCTGCGTCCGTGGAGCAGTGCCTCGAAGCCTGCCTGCCCCGCCTGCGTGAACTGGGCTTCTCTTTTCCCGAGTGACGGGGCATGCCAGCTGGAGTAAAGCGACAACTCACTGTGTGTGGTCGCCGGGGGCGTATCGGCCCCAGGTGCCTCCGGCTTCGGTGACCAGCCGTGTAGCGGTCTTGTCGTGGTAGCCGAGGGCCTTCGCGATGACGGGGGCCGGGGCCTGTAGGACTGGCTGGCGGATCGCGGAGGTCCTGCCGCTCTGTGGAGGAACGCCGATCTTGGGTAGCGCGAGGACGCGGCCTCGCGCTACAGCCGGGCGAGGAGCGGCCGCATCGGCCGCCCCGCCGCCCACCCCGCCGACAAAATCGAGTACGCCAAGCTCCTCAAGCAGCAGGGCAGCAGGTCGACATCATCGGACGGCACTGGCTCATCGGCGAAGTCGTACGCGCGGGCCTGGAGGTCTCAGACCCAGTCCGGGACAACGGCGTCGATCTCCTGGTCTCCGCACCGGATTTGGACCCAGCCGATCCAGATCAAGACCCCCCCGCGACCGAAACATCAATGTGTACCCGAAGTACGCCCAGGGCGGGTCACCCAGCTCCCGCTCATGATCGCTTGTTGGTGCTCCCCTCCTCATCTCCCCATGCCCGTGGTCTGCGGAGCTGTCCCGTCCGTATGTGGTGGTTCTTGGTGGGCAAGGTACGGGAGCGAGCAGTGGGGCACTGTTGCCCAGTTGGGTATTGAGTGCGGGCAGACTTTTTCGTGAGGGGAGCCGATGCCGGAGTTTGCGAGGATGCCGTTGGAAGGCGGGGGGACGATCCTGCTGGAGGAGGTGGGAGGCGCCTCGGAGTTCAGCGGGCCGGTGAAGGCGGGCCGGGTCGGTGACGCAGTGCGTGATCTACCTCGCACATTGCAGGAGGCGCTGGTGCCGGTGGGGGAGATGGCGCGGGCGGTGCGGGACCAGCTGAGAGGGACGGGTTCTCGGACGGTTGAGGTGGAGTTCGGAGTGAATCTGTCGGCGAAGGCCGGGGCGGTCATCACTGCTGGCGAAGCAGCCGTCCATCTGAAGGTTCGCATGGTGTGGGAGAGCGGAGAGTCGGGGGAGCGGAACCCACAAAATGAAGGGGAATGACCGTGGGGGACGAGCCTGCATCAGGCTCCGGCGACGGCCCAGACGATGATGGCCGGCTCGCCGGGGCGGGTGAGCCGACGGTGTCCGTGGCGGTATTCCAGGTACTCGCTGCCGACGGTGGTGTCACCGGGGCAGGCTTCCTGACAGATGAGGGCACCGGCTTCACCTGCGCGCATGTCGTACGCCGCGCCGGGGGGTCCCCGGGGGACCGGGTGGAGGTGGTCTTCCCGCATCTGCCGGACGCACCGCGAGTGATGGCCGACGTGGTGGCTGAGGGGTGGCGGGCGCCCGAGGCGGACGACGTCGCTGTTCTCCGCTTGGAGGCTGTTCCGGCAGGGGCCCGGGGCATGGCCGTGGGGGTGAGCGCGGGGTGCCGGGGACATCGAGTCTTCTCCTTCGGGTTCCCCGCCCAGGCACCGCAGGGCGGCCATTTCGGGTACGCCGAAGCTGGCGACCTCCTGCCTGCGGGCAACGGTGCCGTGCATCTGCTTCAGCTGACACGGGCCAACGATCTGACCACCGGGTTCAGTGGCGCCCCGGTAGTGGACGAGGTGACCGGCCTGGTCATCGGCATGGTCAGCTCCATCGCCTCCTCCGATGTCCATGGGAAAGGGCTGGGTATCGCCTACGCGACTCCGGCCGAGGTGCTGCGGGACGTGCGGCCCCGGCTGGCCGAGCACCAGGTGTGCCCGTATCTGGGGCTGGAGCCGTTCACCGCCCGGCACGCCGACTGGTTCCACGGTCGGGGGGCGGCCCTGGAGCGGGTGCTGGCGGCCCTGGGTGAAAACCGGCGGCTGTTGATGCTGCTGGGCCCTTCCGGAGCGGGGAAGTCGTCACTGGTCAACGCGGCTGTTCTGCCTGCCCTGGCTAAGGGAGCAGTCCCGGGCAGCGATCGCTGGCTGCCTGTGTATGCCCGCCCCGGGCGTGACCTTCTCACGCAGTTGGAAGATGCGGGCCTGCCCGGTGCTGCGGCCGACGGCCTGGCGGCCGCGGCCGGGGCCCGCCTGGCCGTCGAGCCTGATCACGACCGTCTGCTGTTGGTCATCGACCAGTTCGAGGAAATCCTCGCCCAACTGGCCCCCGTTTCAGACCGAGGTGCCGACGGCGGACGTCCGCGAGCCGTGGACCAGCTCGTGGAGCTGGCCGACTCCCACGCCGACGTGACCGTGCTGCTGGTCATGCGCAACGACTTCTATGCCCCGCTCGACGCACTCGCCCCCGGCTTGATGAACGCCGCCGTGCCCGGGCTGTGCAACATCCCCGCGACGCTGAGCCGCCCCGAACTGAAAGAGATCATCAACCGGCCCGCCGCAGCCGTGGGCCTGCCTCTCGAAGCCGACCTGGCGGACCGCATCGTCAACGACATCCTGGACACCGGCCCGACGGCCAGGCATGCACCAGTAACCCTGCTCCCGGCGCTGGAACTTGCTCTGCGTCAGCTATGGGTGCGCCGCCGCCGCGAGGACGGCAGCCTCACCCACGCGGCCTACGAGAAAATCGGCAAAGTCACCGGCAGCCTGACGGCCTGGTGCAACCGTGCCCTCGGACAGTTGCCTGGCGACCAGCACCCCACCGCGCAACGGATCCTCACCGCGCTGGTCCGTCCCGCCGACGAAACCAACGGCATCCCCGCCACCCGTAGGCTCGTCTCCCTCACCCGCCTCCGCGCCCTGGCCGCCGACCCGAAACTCACCCGCCCGGCCGCCGATGCCGCCTTCGATGTCGTACTGGAGGCCCTGACCCGCTACCGCATCGTCACCACTGGCACCACCACACCTCCCGGCGCGGCTTCTGGCGAACCGGCAGCGGAACTCATCCACGACGCGCTCATTCGCGACTGGGCCGACCTGCGTGACTGGGTCGCCCAGGACCATCAGTTCCAGGTCTGGCACCTGCGCGCCGCCGAACAGCAGACCCGCCACGCCCGCAGCCGCCTTCCCGGCGACCTGCTGGACGGTTCCCTCCTCGCAGAAGGAGAGGAATGGGCTGGCCAACGCCCGCTCCCTGCCGAGATCACCTCGCTCCTGGAAGCCAGCCGACAGCGCCAGCAGGCAGACATCCAGCGCCAGCAGGCAGACATCCGCCGTACCCGGCGCATCAACACCATCCTCGCCGGGCTGCTGGCACTCACCCTGATCGCCACCGGCATCGCCTTCTACCAGCGGCAGACCGCCATCGGCCAACGTGACCGTGCCGCCTCCGCCCAGGTGGCCGGCACCGCCCAGTCAGTCCGCCGCACGGATCCTGAGCTCGCCCGGCGGCTGGCAGTGGCTTCGGGGCGCCTGGCCGGCACTCCCGAGTCCTGGTCGGCCCTGCTGGCCCTGCGCAACCAGTGGGAAGACGATGCGCTCAAACTGCCCGGCTTCGTGGCGACGGAATCCGATCTCGACGGCACCGGGCAGACCTTCGTGGGGGCGGCGGGCACCCGTGTGGAGTTCTGGAACGTCAAGGCCCGGGTGAAGACCGGTTCCTACACCGCCCCGGCCAGGGTCCACCAAGTGGACCTTTCCGACGACGGCAAGACAGCCACCGTGAGCACCGATGACGGATACACCCGCCTGCTCGACGTCTCCAGCGCCCGCCCACGCACCACTCACACCTATCCCACCGCCAAAGAGAGCACCGGACTCTGGCCGAGGACAACGGTCAGCCCGCTGGGCACCTACCTGATGACCGAATCGATCGAAGCGACCGACACGGCCGTAGAGACCACGCTGGCCATCTGGGACACCCGCACCGTCCGCAAGATCATCACCATGAGTTCCCGCGGACCTGTCTCCTTCTTGGCGGACTCCTCGTTCTCTCCGGACGAACGCGTACTTTCCCTGCCCAGCGGCGGCCAGGGAAAGCCGTTCACCTGGTTCGACACACACACCAAGAAGAAGCTGCCCGTCCCCCTCCCCTACGGGGTCAAGGCCACCGACATCCAGGGGCCCGTGGTGTTCAGCCCGGACGGGAAGTCCGTGGCTCTGACGCTCAAGGGCGGCAAGATCAACGTGTTCGACCGACGCGGCGGAGGGCATCTCGGCACCGAACTCAAGGGCGCCGAGGACCCTGACTATCCCCTCTACTTCAGTCACGACGGCCGGTTTCTCGTGCGGAACGCCATCGTCTGGGACACAGAAGCGTTGCGGGCCTCCGAGCCTGTCATGCGCTACGCGACCACCCAGAGCGAGTGTCACCCCCTGACGCCCCTGCGTTTCACGGCCGACGACTCGAAGCTCCGGTGCGCCGGAACCGACGGCGTCGTCCGGTCGCTCGACGTCCGTGCCTTCACCAAAACCCCCGAGTCGACCGGTGGGTACTACGACGAGGGCGCGGTGAGCCTCGACCGGTCCACCTTTGCGCTCCGTACTCGCAACGACATCGAAATCTGGTCACCGCTCTCGCGGACCAAGCGTTCCACCATGACGTCAGTCGTGGGCAGCACGGGTCAGCTCGTGGACAAGATGCAGCCAAGCCGCGATGGCCGGCTGCTTGCCGTCGTCGCCGATACCCAGATCGAGATCTGGGATACGGCCAAGAAGAAACCATCACTGCTAGGCAGCCTGTCCATCCTCGAAAAGGACCAGTCCGGCGGAGCGACGCAGCCGTACCCATTCGCACCGGACAAGGCGGTCGCGTTCTCGCCGGACAGCAAGTCACTCGCCGTCCAGGTCGTGAAAGCCCAGACCAACACGCTCACGTTCTGGGACCTGACCACCATGCGCCGGATCCGCGAGGTGCACGCCGACCTCGGCTACCCCAGCAACGGAGGGGCCGTCTTCTTCCAGCCCGACGGCAAATCCGTGATCGCCGCCCCGAACCTCGGCAGAGTCGCGTTCCCCTCCGGCCGGGTCATCACCAAGGGCGCCCCGAGCCTGGAGGTGGACTCCACCAGCGACGATGGCGCGACGATCTACACCTACCCTCGCAAATTCCGGCCCTACATCCGGCTCTGGGACGCTCAGACGCTCCTGCCCGAAGGAAACGACCTGCGCACTGGCGCCGTAACCCCTCCCCTGCTCACGCCGGAAAGGGCCAGCGCCGCCTCATCCGACGGCCGACTGTTCGCCACGGTCCACCAGTCCGGACCCACCTACCAGATCAAGGTATGGGACAGTCGCACCCGGACCCAGCTCGGCGCCCCGCTCACGGGGTACATCGACGAGATCGTCGCGCTCGCGTTCGCCCCCGACGGCTCAGCGCTGACCAGCATGGATAGGTACGGCAGATTCTTCACCTACACCATCGCCCCTGCGCAGCTGATCCGAGACCTCTGCGCCAAGTCAGGCCCTCTCACCGAACAGGAGTGGAAGACCTACATCCCCGACATCCCCTACCGCAAGACATGCTGACCTGACGGAAACGAACCAGCCGGGCTCGCCGAACAGGTCATCAGGGCCAGCGGGCACGGGAGTTCGGACATCCGTGCAAAGGACTTCGGAATTCGACAAACGCGGAGCGCGAGGAACTGTGGAAGTGCCTCGACTACCTCCGGCCCGGTGACACGCTCGTGGTGCCCTCGCTCGATCGCTTGGGTCGCTCGATCCAAGACCTGATCTCCATCGTGGCCGGACTCCGCAAGCGCGGGATCGGCTTCCAGTCGCTGCACGAGTCCCTCGACACAACCACGCCCGGCGGGCGCCTGGTCTTCCACGTGTTCGCCGCGCTCGCGGAGTTCATCCGAGAACTGATCGTGCAGGGCACCCACGAGGGCCTTGCGGCCGCGCGAGCACGCGGCGAACGGATTGGTCGACCGCCCGCCATGACGGAGGAGCAGGTCCGCCACGCTCGCGGGCTGCTGACGGACCCGGAGAACACCATCACCTCGATCGCCAAGCTGCTGGGCGTGTCCCGTACGACGCTCTACAAGTACGTACCGGAGCTGGCGGCAGGGCGGGACTCGCTCGTACCGAACGCTCGACCCGGGCAACTGCCGTCGGCAGAGCGACGCGTCAAGTAGAATCGGTGCCAAGCAGCAGCAGGGGAATCCGGTGCAATTCCGGAACTGTCCCGCAACGGTGTACGTGAAGCGCCTCCCGCGCCCCACCTGAGTCCGAGGACCTGCCTGCCCGAAGATCCCGGCGACTCGTCGGGTCCTTCGGCAGGGCACCGGGACACCTCCAGTAGGACCGATGCCCAACTCATCGAGTTGGGCATTCTTGCTGTCAGACCCCACGCACCCCGCCGAAGTTGTGGAGACCGCGCCCGCGGTCTCCACATTCAGGGCCGTCACGCGGCCCGCGAGCGGGAGACTGACCTTGACTGTGCACATCGACCCCGTCGGCGGCGCCCTCATGGTGGTGGCGTGCGTCGTGGGGTACTTCGTCTACAAGCACACTCGCCAGGGGCCGCTCGGCAAGGGCGACATTGTCGGGGCCATCGTCTGCGGCACCTCGGTACTGGCGGCGCTGGTGCTCATCCTCGGCGGCGACCACTCCCAAGTTCAGGTCCCCGAACCGGGGCGGAGCGGAGTCCCCTCGACTTCGCCGGGCCCCGCTTCCATCTCCATTCACCAGGGCGCCAGCCCATCCGCGTCGCCGTAGTCGGCATAACTGTGACGCCGGACAGCTAGAAGCCCCGGGACCAGACGACCCGGGGCTTCTGTGTGCACTTCGCTTGTGTCCGGTTCAACGATTGGAGTCCGCTTCGGTCACCGTCGGTGCTCTTGAGCTCCACATCCATGCCAGCGTCTGCGTCCATGCCGGTGGACTCCGGCCTTCGACGCTTCCACGTTCTGCGATCAGCTGCATGACCGGCTCAAGACAGTCGCTGACGCCACCCTCGATGGGCTCGGCGCCACTGAGCGCCGGGCCCATCGCAAGCCGGGGCCGGGACCAGCGACTGAAAGCGCACAGCGTCTCAGCGACTGATGGCGACTGAGTCGCTTTCCCGAGGGAAACAAAGAAAGTCCAGGTCAGGGCTGCGCAAAAAGCCAGTCAGCGACCGAAGCGACCGAAGCTCGGATGTTATGAGGACATTCGCGCGTGTGCGTGTGTGCGTCATAGATAGGTGTCTTGAGTCGCTTCAGTCGCTGTTTGAGGGTTCAACCCGCCCTGACCTGGACTTTCTGACGACACCTCAGGCAGCGACCCAAGATTTTTGGGTCGCTGCCTGTTCAGTCGCTGGCTGAAGCGTCTAGAAGTCGAGCTCGATGTAGTCGATGTCGGTGAACTCGACCAGTAGGTCGTGGGCGCGGCGTCCGCGGTCCTTGAAGTAGATCTCCTGCAGGCCCTCGGCGGCGATGTCCCGCAGCTGCTGCTCGGAGGCGCCGGCCGCCTGGGCGTCGAACAGCCGGGCCGCGTACACCGGTGGCAGGGCCTGGGTGATGAGCCGCAGCCGGCCGTCGTCGGTGGTGCCGGGGGCGGCGGTGTAGCCGAACCGGGCGCGGGTCTCGATGACGATGCCACCAGTGGTGGCTGCCTGCTTCTTGGCCCGCTCCCGTACACGGGGCTGCCACCTCCTGCGCACCTCCGCCACCAGACGGGCCGAGAGGTCCCTGCGAGGCCGTTTCAGCTGGCCTTTGAGGTAGCGCTCCACGGTGCGCTGGGAGACGCCCAGAAGCCGCGCCACGGCCATCGTGGAGCCCTTCTCCTGCTTCACCAGGAACTTCATCTGGGCCTGCGCGGACTGCGGGATGGGGCGGGTGAAGTTCGCCGCCGCCGCCTTGTCCAGGCTGTCCTCGAGGATGCCCACCGAGCTCCCCTACTCTCCGTCGATCGCGGCGTCGGTGCCCTTGATGTGCCGGGCGGGGTTGTGGCCTTCGTCCAGCATCCGCACGGCCCACATGAGTTCCTGGGTCCCCTCGTGCTTGACCATGCCGGGGCTGACCCCGAGACGGAACCCGCCGGGAAGCGGCTTGTCGTCGGGCGTACGCGGCAGAAAGTCCAGCGGGCCCGGGCCCTTCGACAGGTAGACGGCGCAGTCGGAGAGGACCGCGATGGGGAACAGGTCCGCCGCGGTGGCGAGTTTGAGCATCTTGCGGTGCATGTTGACACGGGCGGCGGAGATCACGGCGGCACGGATGTCGGGCCGCCAGGTCGGACGCTCCAGGGCCGGCCACCGCTCCCCCGGCCGGTACCCGGCCCCCTGCGGACGCTCGCGCAGCTTGCCGATGCCGCCCTTCACCGTCGCCTTGATCGCCGAGAGCACCGCGGCCTGGCCGACGTCGGCCTGCTTGTGCCCCCCCATGGCCGCCAGAAAGCCGCTCTCGCTCATGCCGGAGACGACGCCGAGCTGCTCCATGGTGGCCATGTACGCGTCCCGCAGCCGGGTGTACCAGGCGTCCAGGTACGCGCCGTTCTCCGGCCGTACGTACGCCTCTGCAGGCTGCACTTGGTGGCCGAGCTCCACCGCGTACGCGACGGTCGGCGTCGCGTACCAGGCCGGCCCCTCTGGGCGGGTGCCGTGCGGGGTGAACGGGTTCGGCAGCCGCGGGTCGAACCCGATGTGGGACAGGTCGACCAGCCAACTGCCGGGCAGCTTCGGATCGAACGCCGGCGAGGAGACGTGCACCGCGGGACCGAGACCGACAGTGAGGCGGTTCGCGGCCGCGGCGAAGGCCATGTTGACGTCGACACCGACCGCGTACCTCTTCGCGCACTCCTCATCGGTGAGCAGTTCCGGGTCCCGGATCCACTCGTAGGCCTCCTCGTCGAGAACCTCGGCCGGCGTGCGCTGATGGCCGCGCGGATACAACTGCGCGACGACGGGATGCTCGTCGGGGGCCTCCGGCGGCGCCGGGTCCACGGCTTCACATAGCGAGCCGGGCATCGGTCCGGACACCCAGCTGCCGGTCGACTCGTCCTTCACCGCACGGGTCGGCGGACGCAGCGACGTCAGCAGCTCCAGGCCGGACACGGCGGTCGAACCACGCGGCGTGATGACCCTCGTCGCATACGCGCCCAGTACTGCGGCGAGATCCGCCGACGGCAACTGGTCCGCACTCCCCCAGGCGCGGGAGTCGAGCGCACCCCACGGCAGGACCGCGAGCTGCACGCACTGACGCTGCCCGGACTGCGCAGGACGGTAGATACGCGCCCACGGGCCGAAACCACGCCGGGTGAGCTTCCACTTGGCCCTGGCGATCTGCTTGACGGCCCGGTGGTCCTCGGGCAGCCGCAGGCCCCGCCGGTCCTCCAGCGTGGCCGGAAGCCCGAACCGTTCGGCAGCAGCCGCGGTGAGGACGATCAGCGGGTCGGCGTCCTTGCCGTTGCGATGCAGCCGGGGCGCGCCCAACTTCGCTTCCGACAGCGTCCACTCGACCAGGCCCGGGATGTCCTTGGCCGGGCAGTCCAGCACCAGACCACCGACGCAGTACGCCGTCCCGTCACCATCGAGCACAGCCAGCGGCCCATTGACGAACCGCGGCTCGACGCCGGCCGGGGCCGGCTGCTTCGGGGCCGGACGACGCGAGGCTACCGAGGGCCTGACAGGCTCCGGCGCCGACGCAGCAGCAGGCACGGGAACCGGAGCAGCAGGCACGGCAACCTGAGGGGCGGGCGCCGCGGGCTCGGGCGCCGTGGCCGGTGCGAGAGCTTCTGGTGACGCAGCCCGCTCGGTGGCCGGTTGCGCGGCCTCGCGAGCGGCAAGTCCGTCCAGCAGCCGTACGTACGCGGCCCGCTTCGGCGCCCGCGGCTCGGCCCGCCCCGACTCCCAGGCAGTCACCGTCTCCCGCCGCACCGACAGAGCCCTCGCGACCTGCTCCTGACTCAGCCCACCCGCTTCCCGCAGCCGCTTACGCTCCTCCGGCTCGGGCAGATCGTCCTGAGCGGCCGCCTGCTCCAACAGGGCGTCGACAGACGCGAACAGCTTGTCCTGCTCCTGGGGCACTCTGATCACCTCAGCCACAACCCTATCTGAAACGCACCCCGAATCACACATGAAACGCACAACCGTAGTGCGCCGCGGCCACGGGTTCGTACAGCCGGGTTGAGGGATGTCCTGTGGCACCGAACTCTGACCGCGTGCCATCGAAGTCCGAGTGGTGCAGGTCACACGCGCTTCGTGGGTGAGCGATGAGTTCGGGCGGCGGATCGGGTCTGCCCTGTATGACTCGCATCATCGCCGACATCTCGGTCTCCCTCGACGGCTTCGTCACCGGGCCCGATCCCGGTTCGGACAACGGTCTGGGCACCGGCGGCGAGGCCCTGCACACCTGGGGGGCGTCTCGGTCATTCCGGCCTCCTACCGGTTTCCCAGAGCCATCAGCGTGCTGCCGCTGCCGAGGCGAAGCGCGCGATGCACCAGCCCAGCCCCGTAGATCCGCTCAGCGGCGGGTTGCCCCAACGTGTCGACCGTGGTTGCAACGAGCGTCGTTTCGCCCTTCATGAACTCGCCCCAGGCCGTTGCCCGCAGGTCCGCCAGGGCTTCCGCGCTGACGTGGTCGCTGCCAGTCGGCACGGTCAGCACCTCGCCCTGGTCCTGGTCCGTTTGCTGCGGGCGCGGGGCGAAGGCCTCGGCCACCAGGCGGCGGACCGACTCTCTGTGCGGGGCCTGCCAGTTGCCCTCCCACTCCTGGTGCCGGGCCATTTCCGCACGGCGGGAATCCCGGTACTCCTGGACGGCGCGCGCCCGGCCCTCCGGGGATGACCACAGGGCCACCGCCCCCGCCAGCCGCCGGGCGAGGAACCCCGACGGGCGGTGCACCATGCCCGGAACATCGAGAAGATCCAGGAACGCGATCACCTCGTCAGCGGTCCAGCCCGCGTCTGAGACCTCGCGAAGAATCCAGGCGATCCGGGGCACCGAGGCGCGGCCCATCCACGGCACCTGACGGATCAGCTCCGAGGCCAGCTGGAAACGGCGCCCGACGTCGTTCAGCTTCCGGCGGCCGCGCTTCACCTTCTTCGGGGTGGGGGAACTGTGCTGCCCGCTTGCGAGCTTGCTCTCAGAGGGAAGCGAGGTAGTGCCCGCAGAAGAAACAGTTGAGGAACCCACCTGCATTGGGGTGCAACGGACTTCATCCGAAACAGCCGTCACAGCACCCTTCGCCGGGGCCTTCGAGGACGACTTCGCCCGCGGCTTGCGCACCTTCCGGGCCGCCTTCTTCGCCAGCTTCGCCATCAACTCCCGGCCGGCCTCCGCGATCCCGGTCATCCGCCGCCCGGTGCCCTCACCAGCCGTACGGATCCCCAGCGCAACATCGAACGCCACCGGGATCATCCGCGCGAACTCCGACGCCTGCGCCTTCTCGCCGCGCACCCGGGTCCCCCGCACGACGTACGCGAGCAGCCCGGTCTCCCGCAGCATCCCGAGGTGGTACTCCACGCTGCGCTCCGACAAGCCAGTGCGGCGCACCAGATACTCGATGCCCGGCCGGCACGGGAACAGCTGCGTGAGCTCCTGGGCGACACGGACCGTCGTCGGCCCGAAGCTGCGCGGCCCGTGCGACCGGTACCGGCGCGGCTCGTACAGCCCCGACCCGGCGACCCAGTGGACCGCCTGCATCCACGAGTAGCCGTCCAGCGCCTCCCGGCCCGCCGACGTCGACAACCACTGACTCGCCTCCGGCACGTACAACGCCGACAGCACGACCACCGCGCCACCGTCACCCGAAGGACGGCGCTGCCGTGGCAGACGGCCCCGGGAGCCATCAGGATCGTGCACATAGGGCGAAGCGGGAGTATGGGGCGGCGCAAGATCAGGAAATGTCTTACGAGTTGGCCGCAGAGTCAGCAGATTCTGCCCCATCCGGGCATTGGGGAACTGGAAATCGGCAGCGCGATGCTGCAACATGAGTCTCGTGCTCCTTCTATGAAGGTGGACGCGAAAGGGCGCCTCTTGGCGCTACTGCTGGGGAGCAGTAATCGAACTGTTCGAAGCCGGACGGCGATCCGGGTCGAACAACTCCTCCGCGGGGCACAGCCTCACGGAGAGAAGATCGGGCGCAGGGCCTTGGTGACGGCTAATCACCAGGGCCCGAACGGCCCGGGCGGCGCGGACCGCGCCGCCTCAGAGGACTACGTCAAACAATCCCCCTCTGTCGAGGTAGAGATGCGCCCCGAGACGGGGACGAAATGAGAGCACCCCGCCGGAGCGACGCATACGCGTCGCTCCGGCGGGGTGCTGTGTGTCCGCAAGCAGGAACGGGTACCCTGCATCATGCGTCCGCCTTTCTTGTTCAAAGGTGGTTCGCCGGACCGGGGTTTCCCGGTCGAGAGCCCCTGGACTTGCCTAAGGTCCACGGGGCTATTTCTTTTGAAAAGATAGATCAAGTCCCAGGACACCCTACTCCCCCCGCCTGCCACGCGTGCACGACTGGTGACACCGTGTCGGACGGGAGATTGACGACGTGTCACACCAGCGTGGTCGACCCCGCGTTGGCGGGGCGAGGCATTGCTTGCGCTCACCCGATCACACGTGGACCAACCGGCGAAGGCGCTGCCGAAGAAACGACGCTCGTGTCCCGGGAGACTGGACACGAGCTCCTGCCGTGTCCCGCTAGACGGTGAGCTTGGCGTCGGACGAACCCATGCCAGTAGCTCGTTAGGGTCGCTGCCATGGCTTGCCTCGCACTCTTCGATCTGGACGGCACGCTGGTCGACCGACATGCGGCTTTCACCGACGCCATCGCCGACCTCTGCCGCGCCCACGGCTTCGGACCAGAGATCGAGCAGTGGCTGCTCTCCGAGCTCGCCGACAGCGCCAATACCGAAGACTTCGGCCGGCTGCGCGAGGCCTTCGGCCTGAGCGAGCCCGCAGCGTAGCTCTGGCAGGCATACGTCGACCACATGGCGGCCGCCGTCTCGTGTCGTCCGGCCGTCCTCGAGGCCCTGGCCGAACTCCGCACAGCAGCTTGGACGATCGGCATCGTCACCAACGGTTCCAGCGACATCCAGCGCGCCAAGCTCGCCGCGCCCGGTATTGGACCCTGCCTCCATCGGACATCTGATCGACGCCTTCGAGCGCCGCCCGGCCGCCGGCGAGACATGAGGCAGGTGCCCATACGGTCCGAGAACCTTCACCGGTACCCCGATGGCCTGGTGATGAGACCAGCCAGTAGATCCGTTCGAGAGTGAGGCGGCCGCTGCGAGTGCACGGGCTTACTGCGGACGGGCACCGATTATCACGGCGTGATAATCCGTCACCGCCTTCGTCTCCCTCACCGTTCTCCAGGACAGCCTCCCGCCGGCCCGGTCGGGTGGGCCGAATCGGACAGAGTGATCCTGGAGGTCGGTGCTCTTGCTCGCCGGTGCCCGGCCGGGCACCGGCGGGTATGCCAGTCTCATCGGCCGTTCCGAGTTGGCGGTGCAGCCCGGCGCCGGGCACCCTCCCTGGCACGGCGATCCCGCGTGGTTCACGCTGACACTGGCAGCCTTTCTTGGCTGACTGCGTCGAGCAGCAGTTTCGCGGCTACCGTCGCCCCGTCGGTGCGGATCGTGCCGGCCACGGCGGTTGCTCGTGCGCGGGTCTCGGGGGTCAGGGCCGTCTTGAGCGTGGCTGACAGGGACTCGGCGGTCGGAGTCGGACCGTCGAGTGCCGCGCCGATGCCCAGCTCGGCCACCCGGCCCGCCCAGTACGGCTGGTCTCCTCCTTGGGGGACCACCACCTGAGGTGCGCCGGCCCAGGTGGCCGTCGTCGTCGTGCCCGCGCCGCCGTGGTGCACGACGGCGGCCGCCCGGCGGAACAGTGCCTGATGGTTGACCTCACCGACGACGAAGCAGTCGTCCTGGTCGTCGATCAGGGCCAGGTCGGCCCAGCCCCGGGAGACGACCGCGCGGCGGCTATGCGCGCGGATCGCCTCGATGGCCGCCCGGGCGACGTCCTTCGGGGCGCGCATGGGCGTGCTTCCGAGGCCCACGTACACCGGTGGTGTGCCGGCGTCCAGGAACGCCACCAGCTCGGCGGGGAGCGGGCGTTCGTCGGTCAGGGTCCACGCGCAGGTCTGCACCACGTCGAGGTCCGTCGGCTGCCACGGGTCCAGGATGGGGTCCGTGGCCAGCCACGGCTGGGCGGTGAAGGCGTAGTCGCGGACGTTGTCCACCGGTGGCAGGCCGATCGACGCCCGTTGGGTGTTGAGCATCTCGCCGAACATCGTGTTCGCGATCTGGGCGTCCAGGTCCCACAGTGCCCGGTTGTCGGTTGCGTCCGGTGGCAACGGCTGGCCCCGCCGCGCGGGCGGCCGGCGGTGTGGCGAGGGCAGGCTGACCGGCTGGTGGCTCACGTGCACGTAGCGGATGCCCAGTTTCTCGGCCACCGACCGCGCGCCGGCCGTGGCGGGCAATGGGCCGGTCGCCACTAGCGCATCACATCCCTTGGCAGCCGCGGCGACCGTGTCGAACTGTGCGGCCATCAACTCGGCCGCACGCTGCGCCAGTCCCGCCGCTGACCCCGGCGTCACCGTGGTCACCAGCGGACGCACCGGCTGGCCGGTCGGCACCATCTCCACGCCGACCTGGGCCAGGCGCTTCGCGAACTCCTCGTCCGGCGGCGCGCACACCCGTACCTCCGCGCCGAGTTCCTTCAACCGCACCGCGAGTCCCGCTATCGGTTCGACGCTCCCGCGCGACCCGTACGTCGACAACACCACACGCATTTCGTGATTCTCATTTCTGCAGGTCCTGGCTTCGGTGGGTGATTGTGCGGTACGACCAGGGTCTTGCCGCAAGCCCCCAGTGCGCTATATGTTGATCATGGAAGGGAGTGAGCACTCCCCCTTCCCTTCATCGTCCGCAGTGGACGGACAACCTCCTCGCGAAGCCGCGCCGCGTACGGCGGTACGTCGGCCCAGGAGGACATTCCATGCGCCACACGCTGTCTCAAGAAGTCCTATCGCAATGGATTCAGGCGGCGCCAGCAGATCAGTGCGCATCCCAGCTTGAGGAACGCATCGTGGATGTCGTCGCGTCTCTCCAGAACCCTGGGTTGAGGGCCGCCCTCCTCTCTATGAGTCGAGCTGCTGGCGCCCGTCAAGCGTCGCTAGTCCACAGAGTCGAGTTCGTCCTACTTCGTCGGGATTGAGCGCGACCCCGGTGATTATCACGGCGTGATAATCACGGCCGGACGGGCCCGTCGGCAGCCCACGGGTGACGGATTATCACGCCGTGATAATCGGTGGCCCATCCGAGCGAACCGTACTAACTAACGTGTCGATGGCTCCAACGATCACCAACGTTAGTAAGGTGTCCAGCATGAGTTCTCCAGCCACCTCGAGCGATCGCGAGAAGGTCGTCTCCAAACTGCCGGGATGGCTCCGGCAGGACCTCAAGATCCGAACCGCCCAACACGGCATCGACATCCAGCGCGCAGTCGAGCAGGGCATCTCCGCCTGGACCGCCCTCGCCTCCAGCCCTGCCACGATCGACACCGCCGGCTCAGACCCCTTCGCCACCTTCCTCCCCCCGGGCCAGTGGGAGGACTTCAAGAAGATCTGCACAGATCGCAAGGTCTCCCTGATCCAGGGACTCGCCCAGTCCGTGCAGCTGTGGCTCAACTCCAACCCTGCCCCCGAAATCCAGCGGTCCGCACACCCCCGGCGCCGGATTGTCTGTAACCAGAAGGGCGGAGTCGGCAAAACCGCCATCGCCGCCGGACTAGGCCAGGCACTCGCCGAGGACAGCAACAGCCTCCACCCGGTGCGCATCTCCAAGCACTTCGCCGCGCACCGTGAAGGCGGGGACACCGAACTTGCCGACCCGCTGAGTGTCGAAGAGCTGCCGGGCCTGGGGGAGAAGACCCTCCTGGTGGACTTCGACCCGCAGCGTCACCTCACCAAGCAGCTCGGCCAGCAAGAGCTGCCCATAGACGGCGACAGCCTCACCAAGCACATGGCAAGCGAAGCCAAGGGCCACATCCAGGACCTCATCGTGCCCATCGCCGACAACCGCTTCGGTGGCCGGCTGGACCTTCTTCCCGGATGTCAGGACGGCTTCCTGCTGGACGTCTCCCTGTCCAAGGTGCGGGCGCGCGAGGCGGCCCTGGAACGGGCACTGGCCCCTATCGAAGGCAACTACGACTCCATCATCGTCGACTGCCCCCCAAGTCTCGGCCTGAGCATGGACGCAGCCATCTACTACGGGCGACGCCGCGACGGAGAGCAGCCAGGGGCGTCCGGCGCTCTCATCATCGTGCAGGCGGAAGACAGCTCGGCCGACGCCTACGACCTCCTCACCGCGCAGATCGAAGACCTCCGCGACGACCTGCACCTGGAAGTCGACTACCTCGGCATCGTGGTGAACCTCTACGACCCGCGCCGCGGATACATCGCCACGTCCTCCCTCCAGGCATGGATGGACATAAAGGATCCCCGAGTCGTGGCCGTAGTCGGTGACCTGACCGAGCAGCGCAAGGCAGTCCGCCTCAAGCGGCCGTTGCTCTCCTACGCCCCCAGCAGCGAACAGGCCGTCACCATGCGCGCCCTCGCCCGGGAGATCTCATGAGCCGCGTAGCCGACGAGCTGGGTACGGGAGCATCCTTCGGCAGGGCTCGTCCCGTCAGCGCCCGCCGCGCCGCAACAGCAGCCGTCACCGGAGCCCCCACAGAGGGAGTCCCCGACCCGACCGAACTACCCGTCCAGACGATCAGCCACAACCCCGACAACCCACGCGACCACCTGCGCAACCTGAACGACATGACCCAGTCGGTCAAGGAACTGGGCGTCATCAACGCAATCACCGTGGCGACGGTGAACGCCTACCTGGCCGAGCGCCCCGAGCGCGCCGATGAAATCGACGCAGGCGCCCGCTACTTGGTCATCGACGGACACCGCCGGCTTGAGGCCGCCCGACGCGCCGGACTGGCCACCATCAGGGTGATGGTCGACGACGCCCGCGTCGCCACTGATGAGAGCCTCCTCGAGGCCGCATTCGTCTCCAACTACCACCGCGACGGCATGACCGAACTGGAAGAAGCCCACGCCCTCGAGTCGCTGGTCAAGTTCTACGGCAACCAGTCAAAGGCGTCCCAGCGCCTGGGCATGGCCCAGTCCACGATCTCCTCCAAGCTGTCGTTCCTGAAGCTCAGCCCCGAACTACAGGCGGACCTGGCTGACGGGCGCCGCACGGTCGAGCACGTCCGCAACCTCGGCAAGCTGTCACACGAGGAACAGCGAACCCAGGCCGACGCGCGCGCCGAAGAAGCACGGCGCGCCGCAGAGGAAGAGAAGGCCAGGCGCACGCCTCCGGTGCAGCCAGTCCCCGTGCAGCACGCAGACGGAGGCGAGTCGGAGAGCGCACCATCCGCCGCGCAGCAGGCAACTCCCGTCTCCGCACCGACGCAGGACAGCCAGCGCCAGCGTCAGCGCCAGCGCCAGCCCAAGCCCGCAGAGTCGGGTGAGAGCATTCCGGACCCGCGCGGCCAGCCAGCTGAGCCATCCCGTCAGGACAGCGGCCAGGACAGCCACGAGGGAAGCCTCCCGTGGGGGAGCGGTGACGCGATGGCCGAAGTGCTCATCGAACGCATGGAGGAAGGAGATCTGCGGCGCCTCACCCTGCGGCTGATCGAGCACAACACCGAGACGAAGGGCAAGCAGCACACGGACATGTCTGCCTGAACCGTTGCCAGCCACGGCCCCGCCCCCTGCCTTCGCGGTGTGGGAAGCGGGGCCGCTGTCATGACGGCGGTTTGCGTGGCCTGTTGAGCCTTCGCCAGGCGGTAGTTCACACCGCTTCGCGCAGGTCATTTCGCTGAGAAGACGTGGCTGGCCCGTTCTTCCTAGGGCTCGGCGGACGAGCCGGCTAGCGCGCCACGCGGTGGCGGAGGTAGAGGACTCTCGAGCTGAAGGTGCGGGTCTCGACGAGTTCGAGATCCACCCGGCGCTCGCGTTGGGGAAAGAACGGAATGCCACCGCCAACCAGCACCGGGTAGACCATGGCCCGGTACTCGTCGATTAGACCCAACGCGGCCGCCTCGGCGGCGAGAGTCGCGCCGCCGATCGCGATGTCGCCTTCACCCGGCTCGGCTCGCAACCGCTCGATCTCCTCCGCCAGGCCGCCGGAGGCCAGGCGGGCATTGCCCTGCACCGCCGACAGCGTGGTGGAGAACACCACCTTTGGGAGCGGCTTCCAGAGCGCGGTCCACTCGCGATCTGAGTCGTCGAGCGTTGGATTCTGGTCGGCGGTCTCCCAGTACAGCATCGTCTCGTACAGCCGTCGTCCCAACAGGTGGACGCCGACCTGTCGAATCTCGTCGATCCAGAAGCGAAAGACCTCCTCGTCGGGGGCCGCCCAGTTGAAGTCGCCGTCCGGCCCGGCGATGTAGCCGTCGAGTGAGACGCTCATCGAATAGGTCACGCTGCGCATCAGAAGTCCTCCTCGGGAACGGGTTCGACAGTATGATCGCCGGACGCCCGCAGGACTCATCGCGGCTCGCGGGATCCCCTGGGCCGAGTCACCTCACGAGATCATTTCGTTGAGAAAACCTCACTGAGTGGTGAGCTAATTTCATTCCAGTATCTATCTCTTACTCCTTTTGAAGCATCGCCCGCAATCTCTCGCCCATGTCGCCGTGGACCTCTCGTGCCTGACTGGCCGCTCCCCACAGTCTGCTAGTTGACTCCGGAGTGGAGGAGCTCAATCGAGCTGCTCCGCCGACGGAGTGACGTAGTGTCAAGTCCCAAGCTCGAGCGAAGTAAGGCCTCCAGTCCGAGCGGAGCGAGGGCTGACACGTTTTCAATTCCCGTAGCGAAGCGGAGGGAATTGGGTTCAGCTTCGCTGAACCGGACGAGCAGGCAGGCGGCCCGCAAGCAGGCCGTTAGGCGCAGGCAAGCGCAGCCTTCGCTT
>NZ_CP026306.1 GCF_003054555.1 Streptomyces lunaelactis
CGCCCGGACCCACAACGGCGACGTGAACATCAGCGCCACCCCGGCCTCCTCCGGCAAGCTCGCCGCCCGCACGCACAACGGCAACATCCACGTGCGCGGGGCCTCCCACCTGGACCTCAAGACCTCCACCCACAACGGCCGGGTCTGGTAGTTCCGCCCCGGGGCGGCCGCCACAGTCGCCAAACTCACCGGCCGCCCCGGGCCTCCCAACCCGCTCCAAAGGAGCAGGGGGCAGAGACATCGTCCCTCGTATCCCACCTGGAGCCAGCCATGACACCGCGACCCGACGATCAGGCCCGCACCGAACTGCAGGACCTGGTCGCCAAGGCCAGCAAGCGCCGCGACGAAGAACACGAGCGCGTCGAGATCGAGTTCTGGCACGCGATCGACGCCCTGCAGGGCAGCTACCACGGCGCTCAGCAGGACATCGCCGACGCCCTGAACGTCAAGCGCAACCAGATCCTGCGGCAGACCAAGCGCTACCGGTCCGCCGACCAGCCTGCCGCCGACTGACCCCCCGGCCGCCGTCCCGGCCCGGCTCCCTTCCGGGCCGGGACGGCACCCGCCGGGAGACGCCCCGAGGAGGGCCCGATGTACCAGCTCCCCCCGGCTCCCGGCGAGATGCCGACGCCGACCACCCCGATGGACTTCCTGCGCACGCACCAGGCATACGTCGCCACCACCGTCTCCGCCGGCACCCTGCTGCTGCTCGCCCGGGTCTGGAACGCGCAGGGCGCGCAGCACGACACCGGCGCCGCCGCCCTGATGATCGCGTTCGGTGCCGCCTCCGGCGCCCTCGCCTTCCGTATGGACGACGCGACCGCGCAGGCGACCGCCGCCGGAGGGGCCCTGACCTTCGGCGCTCTCGCGGTCGCGGTCTACGCCGACCCGATCGCCCCATCCCTGATCATCTGGGCTGTCGCCCTGATCGCCTCCTGCATCCTGATCGGCCGCTCCCACCGCGAGGACCACCGCGAGGAGAAGACCCACCGCTACGACATGGAGGCCCGCCGCCTCGAGCGCGGCGTCGACCTCTCCATCGCGCAGGTCTCAGCCCAGGCCCGGATCGAGGTCGCCCGCGAGCAGAGCGCCGCCGTCGCCGCGATCGAGGCGGCCATGGCCCACCGCGCCGCACTGAACAGCGGCGGCCACATCGACCCGGTGGCGATGCTCCGCGCCACCGGCCAGCTCCCCCAGCTCCCCCAGCTCTCCGTCGTCCACGACGACGACCGCGACCGCCGCACCGCCTGAGCAGGGAGACACCGAGATGATCAGCGTCACCACTGAGAGCGTCTCCTTCGGCCACCGCAGCCTCGCCCGGCACGCCGCGCAGGTCGCCGAGCACGCCGCCCGGCTCATCCGCTCCGAGTTCGGCACCGTGCCCGACGTCCAGGTCCTCCTTTCCAGCCGCAGCGACGCCCTGGCCGACTACGTCCACCAGGCCAAGGTCGCGCTGCTGCCCGGAGCCGACCCGCGCGAGGTGGCGAAGCAACTGCGCTGGGAGCGCCGGGGCCTGCGCGGCAAGTACGGCGTCACCGAGCTGTCCGCCGGCGGCATCGTCCTCGGCGTCAACCTCGGCAAGGCCCGCACCGTCGCCGACGTCAACGAGACGCTGACGCACGAGCTGGTGCACGGTCACCAGCTCTCCGGCCGCTCCGCCCGCGCCGAGCACCTCGCCTACCTGCGCTACGGGTTCGAGATCGAGCCCCTGCCCCGGCGCAAGGTCCGCGCGTACGAGGCCCTGATGGACCGGCGCGAGTGCGAGGCCCGCGACGCCGAGCGCCTCGCCTCCCAGCTCCCCGCCTGAATCCGCACGCCACCCCATCGCATCGCTGAAGAGGAGAAACCTGATGGCCAGCCAGAGGGCTTTGAATCCGCCGAAGGGCGAGTGCACGCAGTGCTGGTACCACGCTTACGCGTCCAAGGAGGCGCACAAGGGCCTCGGTCCCCGCGAGGACTGCCCGGCGTGCGTGGACCACATGAACAACGGCCACGGCAACATGATCGTAGGGGGCTGACCATGAAGCTTCCCTGGATGAGCCGCGCGGACAAGCGGCGCTGGCGCTCCACCGCCGGACTGAAGGACCTCGGCAGCTGCGTGGCGGCCTGGCTGATCGGCGACATCGCCAGCCAGCCCGGCTACCAGCCCCACTGCGGCCCCGACGAGGAGACCCAGCACCTCATCCCGGTGCTGGTCGCCGTCAACCGGCTCGGCTACGTCACCGACGGCTCCCAGCCCGGATTCGCCGGGTACGGCTACGACCACCACTGGTGGGAGCAGCGCGCCGCCGTCTCCGGTCTGGTCGACGACCCGCAGCTGCGCGACCGCCTGGTCGCCGCCGCCGAGTTAGCCGGCCTCACCGTCGTCCAGCACGACATGACGCCCCGTCGGCACGCCGAGGGCGTCCCCGTCACCCGCTCCCTGGGTCGCGTCTACACGGCGTTCGGCAGCTTCCTGCCCGTCCGTGACCTGCGCACGATCTGGCCGCCGCAGATCATCGGCCGCCGCGCCTTCGGCAAGGTCGCCGAAGCGTGGCAGCTCACGCTCATCGACCCCAAGTGGGGCCGCGACGACGTCCTGTGGGAGGCCCTGGCGGAAGTCGTCCGCCAGTACCGGCTCGAAGACGTCGAGCGGCAGGCCCGCAAGGCCCGCGAGGCGCTGACCCACGAGAACCTGTGCAGCCGCTACGCCAACCCGTTCCTGGCCCGCCCCCTGGTCAAGGAGTGGCACGAGAACCGGCTGAACGCGGCGATCGAGGAGGCGAAGCTCAGCGGCTGCACCGAGGCCGCCATCGCGCTGGTCGTCGGCTGCGAGTGCGACTGATCTGTCCCTCCCCCGTGCTGACCGGCGCCCTCACGGGCCGGGCGGTGCGGGGGACCGGACAGCCCGGTACCCCGACGAGATCAGACAGAGGAGGTGGACGCCATGGCGTACTGGGAGATCAACATCCCCACCGTCGACGCAGACAAGCGGAGCGGCGTCCAGACGTTCACGTACAGCGCCGAGCGGTATCCGCTGCAGCTCCTGGCCAAGCGCCAGGCCCGCGCGGACGTCGCCAGCGCCGACGCCATCCGGCACCGCCGGGGCGCCGAGGCCAAGACCGACGCCATAAAGGTCGTCTGGCACGAGACGTACGAGTTCTGAGTTCGCCCCGGGGCGGCCGTCCTACGGCCAAGCAGACCGGCCGCCCCGGGCCCATCCATCCCGTACAAGACGAGACGGAGAACCCCATGATGGCGCAATCGGAGCTCGCCTTACAGCTCCTGATCCCGCTCCTGGCGGGAGGGTGGGCGCTGCACGCGCGCCGCCTCTACCAGCGTCTGCACCGCGTCCGCCGCGACCCGCTGACCGGGCTGCTGACCCGGGACGGCTGGAGCCGCGCCGCCAACCGCATCATCCGCCGGCACCGTGGCGCGACCGTTCTCCTTGCCGACCTCAACGGCTTCAAGGCGGTCAACGACCGGCACGGCCACGACGCGGGCGACGCCGTCCTCGTGGCCGCCGGCGAACGGCTCGCCGCCTGGTGCGGCAAGAACGACGTCGCCGGACGGCTCGGCGGAGACGAGTTCGTCGCGGTCCTCGCCGACGACGCCCGTCTGCCGGGCCGCCTCGCCGACCTGGCGGAGCTCCTGCGCCAGCCCGTCCACCACAACGGTCACGAGCTGCGTGTCGGCGCCTCCATCGGCGCGGCCCGGCTCGCCGAGCTGGACACCCCGACCCTGGCGGCCGCGCTCAAGGCCGCCGACAGCGCGATGTACCGGATCAAGGGGCGCACCCGAGGCGGCCGCCGCCTCCTGGTCCCGGCACTCGCAGCCGTCCGCCGCCTCCCGGTCTCGCTCGCCCACCGCTTCCGGCTCGCCGCGTAGAAGCCCGACCCGGGCGCCCGCACAGGGCGCCCGGGTCGTCGGCTCCGCCGCGTACCCGGTCTGAGCTGCACCCGAAGAAAAAGCATCCTCGAAAGATGCCAACCCCTAGAAATGCATCCTTCAAGGATGCATTATTGATGTGTGGGGGTCACCCGGCCCCCCGCCTCTCCGATCAAGGAGTTCTGCATGTCCGACCGCTTCCGCGCCATCGAGGGCCTGGCCCTGGTCGCCGCCCTCACCAGCGTCTTCGGCGAGATCCATCCTTTCTGCGACCAGGTCGTGCAGAACTCGCACGACGCGTCGACCAAGGGGATGCACGGCTCCCACCTGGTCTACGTCAACGACGGCTCCCCGGTGGAGGAGAACCCCTGGCGGACCGGGAAGGAGGGCCGCACCTGCACCGCCAGCGCCTACGGCCGCCGCTCGGTGACCCGGCACGTCGCCAGCTACACCGCCGTGCAGCTCGCCACCACCGTCGCCGTCACCCGCACCCTCGGCTACCGGGTCCCTGTCAGCGCTTTGCTGACGGGCGCCGCGATCAACGCGATCACACACGGCGTCATTGATCGCCGCGACCCGCTGCTCTGGCTTGCCGAGAAGGCGGGCAAGACCGGCTACATCAAGCACGCCACCGTCGTCCGCAAGGCCGGCGGCGAGGGCACCGAGTACCCCGAGCCCGTCCAGGACGTCTCCGGGCCCGGCACGGCGCTCATGGAAATCGACCAAGCCGTACACCGGGCGGTTGGCGTCGCCGCCGCCCTGGTCACCGCCTGGATCACCCTGCGCAAGGGCGGCCGCCGATGAACGCCCCGCAGCTGCCGCTGGATCAGGAGCTCGCGGCCGCCGTCGCCATCGTCCGCGTCGGCCTGGACCGCATCCGCGACGCCGCGTGCCGTACCGAGGCGGTCGGCCCCCACGCCGCCGCCCTCCAGGCCCTGTACGACCCGGCCAAGCCGGACGCCGGTGTGTTGGCATTCGTCGCCGACGTCATCGGCACCATCACGGTGTCGGTGACCGAGGTCGACCACGACGACATCGAGCGCGTCACGGAGCTGCTGGACGAGGCCCAGGGCCGCGTCCAGGACAGCGCCGGCGGCCGCATCCGCCACGCCCTCGCCCTCCTGGAGCCGCTGCTGCAGCGGTGCGAGGAGTGCGGACAGCAGAAGCCGGACGTGGAGGTCATGGCCGACCCGTTCTCCACCGCGCTCTACCCGGAAGAGACCGACCACCGGCAGATCCCGCTGTGCCCGCCGTGCGCCACCAAGCGGTTCGAGGAGAGCTGACCATGCCCACCATCACGATCACCTCGTTCGGCACCGGCCACGTGGACGCCCCCTGGTCCGCCCGCCCGGTCGTCGTCGACACCAAGGCGCTGCGCAACCCTCCCGAGGACCCGGACGTACGCCGCCGGATGACGCAGCTGACCGGCCTGGACCGCGACGTCGCCCACTACGTGATGACCACGCCGGGCGCCGAGCGGCTGGTGGAGGCCGCGCTGCTCGCCGTGTACGACCGGCTCATCGAGGACCAGGACGCCGACGTCGACGTTCACGTCTCGTGCACCGGAGGCAGGCACCGCAGCGTCGCCGTCAGCGAAGAACTCGCCTCTCGCCTGCGCGCGTTGGACGCCGTGACCGCCGACGTCCAGGTCGTCCACCGCCACATCGACCGCCCGATCCTGTTCCCCAGCGACATCCGGCGCAACAGCAACGGCCGCTACTGGGTGGTCAGCCACCCCGAGACCGGCACCGCCACCCGGTTCTCCGAGAAGGCCGTGCACCACCTCATGAACGACATGCACGGCTGCATGGCGGGCGCCTGGATGTGGCGGTTCAGGCCGCTCGTGGTCCGCGCCCTGGTCTCCATCCCGGCGCCCATCACGTTCGTCCCGGACGACGCGGTGGAGATGGCCCGCGCGCTGCGGCAGATCGCCACGACCCCGCACCTGTACCGGCAGAGCCTGCGGGAGCTCCCGGCCATGCTCGCGGCGCACGCCGACCGCGCGGTCGCCGCCGGCGAACTGTGGACCTGGGACAAGGAGGCGACGGCATGAGTTCGCGCACGGTGCTCACCCCGAAGACCGAGCCGGTCGGCGCCGACGGCTACACGCTGCGCGAGCGGTCGTGGAAGCGCGAGGCCGACAAGCACGTCCAGGCGCTCAACGTGATGCTCGCCGAGCGCGGTGCCCCGATCCGCTTCGGCTACCCGGCCCCGGTCGCCGTCCCGTTCGACGGACCCGGCCCGGACGAGGCGTACGCCGGGGCGCTGCCCCTGGACGACGAGCTCGCCGACGTCCTGGCGCTGTCCACCGCGCTCCTGCAGGCCGCCCGCACCGGCACCGAGGACGTCGCGGACGAGCGGACGTTACTGCTCAAGCGGGCGGCGCTCACCGACCGGCTCGCCCTGGCCACCCCGCACGACACCACGGCGCAGAGCCGGGCGATCCGCGAGGCGCACATCCTGATGACGTTCGACGTCGTCCACCACACCGGCCGCGGCGAGTTCGCCGCCGACTCGATCGAGGCCGACGGGGCCGGCGGACCGCGTGCCTACGTCCGCCAGGAGTACGCGGCCTGGCACGTCCCGATCCCTCCGGGTGAGGGCATCTGACCCGTTCGTCCCCGCACTGTCACAGCCGCACGACACAGTGAAGCCGGGGCCGCGCTAATCGGCCCCGGCTTCACCATGAAGGGAACCACGATGACCACCCCGACCACCGACTCCCCCGCGAGGATCCGCCGGATCTACGACGGCTACGCCGGGCTGTACGCGGACAGTCTCGTCACCGACGCCGCCGCGCTCCTGGACGCCTACCTCGCCACCGCCGAGCAGCACGGCCAGGACCGCAAGGCCGCCGACGAGGAGGGCTGGCTGGCCCTCGCCGCCGCCGAGGCGGTCTCCAAGAAGCACAGCCGCCCGAAGACCGAGCGCGTCGCGTCCGAGCTGCACGAGCTGCTGGCCCACGTGCGCACCGCGCTGACCGCCGAGGGCCTGACGGTCGTCTCCACCCCGGTCCGTATGGGCGTCGCCGTCGCCCCCGTGCCGGGCGGCCCCGTCTGGGGAACGGGCCCCGGCGGCCTCGCCGTGGCGCTCTACTCGGACAGCGGGTGGCAGCTGTCGACGAACTCCACCCGGTCGACGGTGCACTCGATCTACGCCCCCGTCACGGAGGCCGGCGCCGCCGAGGTCGCCCAGCTCGTGCACGGCGTGCTGCGCGGCGACGTCGCCGACCCGTTCCGCCGGAACCGGTGACGGCGGTGACCGACACGAACGGCATCGACGCGGCGGCGGCCATCGGCGCGTACTTCGCCGAGCGGACCGCGCAGGCCCGCGCCGAGGCGGAGAAGGCCAACGCTGCGCTCGCCGAGGCGGAGCAGGCGGCCGCGGCCTTCGCCGAACGGCAGGAGCTCCCGCCGGCGGTCGGCGCGATGAAGCAGGGATGGGAGGTGGCCGGGTGGTTCACCGACCGGTCCACCCGCATCGCCTCCGACGCCATCGACGGCAAGGCGAGCAGGGAGCAGTACGAGCACGCCAAGGCGGAGCGGCAGGCCGTTCTCGACTGGCTGGACGCGAACGGGTACGAGGTGCCCGCCCCGTACCGGAGCTGACCGCCGCTGACCACGCCGGGCGTTCCCAGGGAAGACAGCGGCCACCGTGCCGGGTCACACTGGAGACCGCCCGGAAGGAGGTGAAAGGAACCGTGAGTGTCGCCTACAGCCACGCCGGGCCGTGGACGCTGGACGCCGTCCTGGCGCTGCCCGAGGACACGTCGCAGCGCGTTGAGCTGGTCGGAGGGCAGCTGATGATGAGCCCCGCGCCCGGCCTGCCGCACCAGCGCGCTTCGCACCGTCTGCACAATCTGCTGGAGCAGGCCGCCGAGGCCGCCGGCGCCGACGTCGAGGTGTTCGAGGGGATCAACGTCATCGTCCCGGACGGGCTGCTGATCCCGGACCTGGCCATCATCGACGCGGCGGCCGCCGAGGAGTCGGGCGTCGCAGTCTCCGCACACGACGTCCTCGCCGTGGTGGAGATCGCCTCGCCGTCGACCCGGGTCACCGACCGCAAGCTGAAGCCGTCGCTGTACGCCGCGGCGGGCATCGAGCACTACTGGCGCATCGAGCTGGAACCCGCGCCGCGGCTCCTGATCGGCCGCCTCCAGGGCGGGGCGTACGCCGACCAGCCGCCGCTCCTGGCGGGCGCCGTCGCCCGCATCGAGGAGCCGTTCCCGATCGAGTTCGACCCGGGAACCCTGGCCCGCAGGTAGCCGACCGACAGCACGACCGAGGCCCCCGCCCCGCACCGGATCACCCGGTGCGGGGCGGGGGCCTTTTTGCGTTCCGGGCCGGGTCAGAAATCTGACCCGGCCGCCGCAGCGGGCCCGCCAGGCGGAGCCGATACCAAGATCGTTGCCCGCCAGGCGGGAGCGGACGAAGTTGCCCGCGTCACGGCCGCCCGGGATGGCGTAGGCCGGGGAAGGCTGCGTGATCACGCGCCGCCGACCCCTGCGGAAGGAACCGCCCCCCCGATGTCAGATCTCCACAGCAACCCGGACCCCGGGTTCGCCGTCGCCACACTCATCGAGGCGCTGTACGCGCTGGTCTCCACTCACGGACCGCTGCCCTACCGCGACATCCACGGCGGCGACGATGCCGACTGGCTGCTTCTCCTGCGGCCGGGGCAAGACGCCGCCGACGACGACCCGGGCACGGTGACGGTGTCCGTCGGCACGGAGTTCACCCACATCGAAGTGACCCGGCACGCCGAAGAACCCGGCGAGGCCGACACCCTCGGCGCGTTCGACGGGAGGGCGGCGTACGAGGTGCCGCTGTCGTCCGACCTCATACGGCCGCTGACGCGGCTGGTGATGGATCTCGTCTACACCGAGGAGCAGTCGGCCCCCGGACCCGGCCGCGGCGTGTGCCAGCTGTGCGGCGGCAAGGGCCGCGCGCTGCCGATCTGGCGGGAGCGGTGAGCGCCCGCCGGCCCTCGCCGTGCGGCACGCCTTCCGCGTGCCGCACGGCGACCGCGGCCCTCTATCACACGCCCCCTTGTCCGCGGCCTGGCGACGGCATTCGCGATGCCCGTCCCCGCCTGGACCGCGCCGAATTCCGGCACCCCTGCAGCGCGCTTTCAGCACAGCTCAGGGATGCCGGATTCCTGTCCTCAGCAATCTCTTTGGTCAACCGGGAATCCCGAGGTACGGTCATGGGCCAAAAGATCAACATCGGAAGTACCAAGGTATGGCTGCGCCATACGTCAGGAGACTTCAAGATCATCAACGCGGGAGGGGGTGAGTAGCGATGGCGTGGGTGACCACATTGGGCCCGGACATGCAGCAGGTCGAGTACCGGCTGACCGGGCAGTGCGGATGCGACCTGGAGCACCAGGAGCAGCGCGGGCAGGAGGTCGAGGAGACCGACGCGCAGGTCGACTACCGCCTCGGCGACGCGCGTGATCTGGAGTGGATCGGCGGCGGCCTGCAGGAGGTCGGACTGGTCGCCGGGCAGAGCGTCGACAAGGACCAGGCGCGTCTGCTGATGGACGGCCGGCACCCGATGACTGGCGAGCTGCTCGTGACGCCGAAGGTCGCCGTCGACCCGCGCGGCAAGGTCCAGGCGCGGCCGCTCGCCGAGGCGATCGAGTCGGCGGCCGCCGAGCTCGGCGTGAGCGTCGACGAGCTGCTCGGCGACGACGAGAAACTGACCAAGCGCCTCGCCCGCCTGCAGCGCGGCGTGCACCGCGAGGGCGACCGGCACCGCGTCCCGTTCCGTGCGGCGGAGCAGCTCGCCGAGGCGACCGGCGTCGACCTCGCCGAGCTGTACGGACGCGGCGGTGTGGCGGAGGCCCGCGAGTACGCCGACGCCCGTATCCGGGTCGGGAACCGCGGCTACGACGTGACGCTGGATCTGTCGAAGACCTACAGCACTGCGGTGGCGCTCGCCGGTGAGGAGATGTCCGAGGAACTGCGCGGCGCGTTCCTCGAGGTGGCCCGCGAGACGTTCGGCGCGATGGAGGGCTGGGCCGCGTACGCGATGGCGGGCGAGCACGGCAACGGCAAGACCGCCGACCGCGTCGACACGAGCGGCTTCCTCGGCTGGATGACCGTGCACTACTCCGCCCGCCCCGTCGGCGGCGAGGTCGGCGACCCGCACCTGCACGTCCACGGCAACCTGGCGAACATGGCGTTCGCCGAGGACGGCAAGTGGCGCACCGTCGGAGCCGGCGGCCGCGACATCCTGCGTCACGCGCACGCCGCCGACGCCCTGGTGAAGGCGCGGCTGCGGCAGGTGACCGGCGAGCGGTTCGGGATGCGCTGGGAGCGTCACGCCGAGACCGGCGCGTGGGAGGTCGTCGGCATCGACGAGAACCTGCGCAAGGCGTTCTCCCGCCGCAACACCCAGATCACCGCGGCGGCCGCCGAGGACGCGACGACCGGCGAGCAGAAGCTGATCGCCCGCCAGCTCGCCGAGGGCAAGGACGCCACGATCACCCAGGCCGACGTACGGGCCGCCTGGCGCACCCGCGCCGAGACGGTCGTCGACGACGTCGACGCGATGATCCGCCGTGCGATCCCCGGCCCCGAAGGACCCGACGGCCCGACCGTCGCAGGACCCGGCGGCGGTCCGATCATGCCCTCCCCCGAGGAGATCGCCGCGTTCATCTGGCGGCGCGAGGGCGGACTGACCGAGTCGCGGAAGTCGGTCACACGCGCCGACGTCCTGGCCCACGTCATCGACGCCTGCCCGTTCGGCGTGCCCGACATCGCGGCCGCCGAGTCCTTGACCGACACCGTGCTCGCCGTCGACGGCGAGGCCGTCGCGCTGCCGACCAAGGGCATGGCGCACCTGACCAATCCCCAGCGCTACACGCACGCCTCGATCCTGGCCGCAGAGCAGACGATCGCCGAGACGACAGCCGACCGGCTGAACGAGGGCGCCGCCCAGCTCACGGTGGAGGCCGCCGAGCTCGCCATCGCGACGTTCGAGGCGCAGCGCACCCCGGACCCGCTGCGCCCGTTCGTCATGTCGCAGGAGCAGCGCGCCGCGACCCTGCGCTTCCTTACCGCCGGCCACGGCGTCGACGTGCTGCGCGGCAAGGCGGGCACCGGCAAGACCACGATCATGTCCGCCGCGCGGATGGGCTGGGAGGCCGCCGGCCTTCGCGTCTCCGGAGCCGCCACCGCGGCGGTCGCCGCGTCCAAGCTGCAGGCCGAGTCCGGCATCGCGAGCGCCACGGTGGCGACGTGGCTGATGGACATCCGCGACGGCGGCCGCCGCATGGCGAACACCGACGTCCTGGTCCTCGAAGAGGCCGCGATGGTCGACGACCGCGACGTCGCCGATCTGCTCACGGCGGCCGCCGAGCACGGCGTGAAGGTCGCCATGATCGGCGACTGGGCACAGCTGAAGGCGATCGGCGTCGGCGGCGGCTTCAAGCGCGCCCACGAGATCGTCGACGGACTGGAGCTCAGCGAGAACCGGCGCCAGAAGGATGCGGTGGAGCGGGCGGCGCTGGAGGCGTGGCTGGACGGCGGACGGCGCACCGCGCTGTCGATGCTCGCCGAGCACGGCCGCGTCCACGCGGTCCGTACGCCCGACGACGCGTACGCCGCGATGCTCGGCGCGTGGAAGGACACCGTCGGCCGCCTGGAGGGCGACGTCCACGACCAGATCGAGGACCTGGTCGTGCTCGCCGCCCGCAACGCGGATGTCGAGATCCTCAACGGCGGCGCCCGCGAACTGCGCAAGAAGGCCGGCGAACTCACCGGCGGGTACACGTACGCGCTGGCCGGGGGCGAGCGCCTGGAGCTCGCGGCCGGGGACGTCATCCGGATCAAGCGCAACGACTACCGCACCCGCCGTGGCGGCGACGTCGACGTCCTCAACGGCTACCGGGGGCAGGTGACCTACGCCGCCAAGGGCGGTGTCGCGGTCGAATGGCGCCGCCCCGCCGAGGACGGCGTATACGCGGTGGAGCGGGCCTGGATCACCGCCGACCAGATCGCGGACGGCACTCTGCAGCACGGCTATGCGATGTCCATCGCGGCGGCCCAGGGACTGACGTGTGACTACACGCTGGTCTACGGGGTGGGCGCGGACGCCAACTCCCTCTACCCGGCGCTGTCCCGGGACCGGATCGCCACCCACCTGTGGCTGCCCGCCGACGTCGTCGAGAGCGAGGACGTCCGCCGGCGGCTCGGCGACGCACGCAGCGAACAAGAGCTGCTGGAACGGGCGGTCGCCGCGTACGCCGACTCCCTGGAGCACGACAACGACGACCGCATGGTCTCCGACGAGCTCGCGCCCGCACCCGAGGCGCAGCCGGTCGCGCCGATCCCGCACCAGGCGCAGCCCGAACACGGACGGGCCGTCGACGACGCTGTCCACCGCCACGGCGAAGAGGAGCACCCCGAGCCCGCTGAGAGCGCCGTACAGGCCGCGCCCGCCCCGGAGGGGCAGGATTCCACCGCCGAGCGCGTGGCGGCCAGTCAGGCGCGTCTGGACGCCCTGCGGGAGCGCCTGCAGGACGAGGACGCACCCCAGCTGACCGACGACCAGAAGGCCCGCCTGGACCAGGTGCTCGCCACCGGCTTCGCCTCCCGCGCCGAACAGGAAGAGGCGCGGCCGGAACCGGAGTTCGAGTCGTGGGACGACCGGAAGTACGGGCACATCAGCGCGCAGAAGCTCACCTCGATGATCGCCGAGAGGACCGCCGAGGCCCGCCGCGCCGAGCGCCTGGCCGCCGACTACACCCGGCAGGCCGAGGCCTGGCGTGCTCAGCTCGCCGCGCCCGTCACGCCCGGCCAGGAGCGGGCCCGCGAGGTCGGTGAAGTCCTGGACCGGGCCGACCAGTTCGCCGCCGTCGCCGCGACGGAGTGGGACAACGAGCGCCAGGCGCGCGAGGCCATGAGGTCCGCGCAGGAGATCCAACGCCAGCTCCTGGAGGCGCAGGGCAAGTCCCGCCTCGCGCTGCGGTTGGCCGGCACCAGCCGCAAGGAGACCATCGCGCTGAGCGCCGAGTACTCCGAGCGGGAGAGCGAGGCGTACCGGGAGATCCTCCGTGCCCGGCGGGCCGCCGAGGAAGCGCAGCGCGAGGCGTGGGCCACGATCCGCAGCCCGGAGACGGTTCAGTGGTTCGAGGACCAGGGTTCCCGCCGGGAGGCCCCGCGCTACGCCGACGAGCTGCAGGACAAGCTCGCCGCGATGCGTGAACGGCTCCCCGACATCGAGCAGGTCACCGACCGCGCCGTTGCCAGGAAGGCCGCGGCCGTCGAGCGTCAGGCCACGGAATTCCAAGGCCAGGCGCAGAAGTACGCCACGGCGGCGGACAAGCTGCAGGAGGAGAAGGCGCTGCGCTCGCGCATGGCGACCGAGGCCCCCACCCAGCACGCCCGCGAGGCACAGCAGCGCGCCGCGCACATCAAACAGGCCCGGCAGAAGGCCGCCGCCCGGCCTCGCGACGCCGGGCGGGAACAGAGCGAATCCCGGGGGTACCAGCCGCCGACCCAGGACCGCTCCGGACCCACGCAACGGCGCTGACTCACCCACTGTCAGCGTCCCGCTGACACTCCCTTCGGTGCCCCCGGACCGCCCGGTCCGGGGGCACTCCCCTGTGCGCGGCCGCGACCAAGTGCACCGCGACGTCGCCTGCCGCCTCAACCACCAGGCGGTGGACGGCTCCTGTAGGCGGAGGTGTCCGCTTCGCAGGCCAGGGTGCGTTTCGCGGCACCGGCCACGGCGGTCCCGCACGGCAACTACAGGAGGGATCGAGGGTGGAGACGAGGGAGTCGGCGAGTGCGTACAGGGTGCGGGCGGAACGCCGGCGGCGGAGCCGGGGAACGGGCGAGGCCCGCGGGGACGGCTGGGTGCGCACCGAGGCGGACGAACGGCTCCTGGCGGCAGCGACGCGGTACGGAACGCTGACCCTGCGCCAGGCGGCCACGGCGTTCTGGAACGGTCGGGAGGAGACCGCACGCGCCCGCGTCCGGCTAATGACCGAGGCCGGGCTGCTGAACCGCTCCGCAGAGGTGAGGTGGGCGGGCACCGTCGTGTGGGCCACCGAGCGTGGCGCCCGGGTCGCCGGGGTGGGCCTGGGTGCTCCGCACCCGCCGGGCGAACGGCTGCTGCACCGCCTGGCCCTCGCCGACGTCGGGCTCGCACTGGAGGCGAAGGGGCGCATCGTGCTCACCGAGCGGGAGGTGCGCACCGCCGAAGCGTCCGGCCGGGCGGCGGAGCTCCTGGCGGACCTTGGTGTGCCCGGAGTGCACGAGGGGCCGCGCGAACCCCTGCTCGCCGTGTCCGCCGGCGTCCGCGCGGTGCACTGGCCCGACCTGGTCCTGGTGTTCCCCGGCGAGGGCGTCGGCGCCGTCGAGGTGGAGCTCACCGCGAAGACCCCCAGCGCGCTCCGGCGGATCCTGCGGGCGTACGGACAAGCGCGGCGCCGGGTGCTGTATCTGGGCACCGATCCGGTCGTCCGCCAGCTGCAGGGCCGCCCCGGCCCGGACGGACTGTGGATCGACGGCGTCGGCCAGGACGTCGGGCTGCTCCCGCACGGAGGGCCCGACCCGGGCACCGAAGGACTCCTGCGCGTGCGGCAGTTCGCCGCCGGCGACCCCGCCGTCGACCGCCAGGCCGCGCGGTACGCACAGCGCCGCTGACGGTGGACCTGTTCGCCGGTGTGGTGCCGTGCCAAGCCGTGCCAGGCAACTCGAAGGCTGCAAACGGGGGTTGGGGCCGCTCTAGCCGCAGAAAAATTGGTGACCTGCGTCACATCGCGCCGGTGGGGCGATGTGCGGGCGGGTTATCCACAGAATGCGCCCTGACCTGGCCTTTTCTCTGAGGCCGGATCAGCCCGCCCGTGCCGCGCGCGTGTTAGGCGGACGGGGAAGCGTGTTCCGGGTGGACGCGGCAGGAGCGCTGCCCGTGGCGACGCTGGGCCGGAGCACCACATGGCCACCAGTAACGTGGTTGGGCACCAAACGCCCTTCGGAACGACGAAGGGAGACCCGCCTCGCGGAGCCGATGCTTGCCGGCCTGGCTCCGCTGGGATCTCCCACTCGCCTGATGTCGGGTGCCCGCTCACTGTGAGGAGACCGGAAACCTTGACGACCATTGACCGTACCCCAAACGACTTACCGCGCCACCCCCAGCTGCTCGTGTGGGTGACCACCCTCACCCCGCTCGTCTCCATCGTCGCGGTGGTGGTGCTGGCGCTGACGCATAACGCGGAGGCCGCGACCGCCGTCGGTGCCATTGGCGGCGCGGTGACCGCCCTCGGCGGCACGGCGAACCTCCGCGGCACCCGCCGGTAGCCCCGGCGGCCGCCAGGAGCACGTCCGGCCCGGCCGCAGCTCGCGGCCGGGCCGGAAACGGCCGACTACGCCGTATCCAGGGGTGGATATCCATATCCACCGCCGTATCCGCCCGCAGGATCGATCTCACAGAAGTCGATCAGCGACGGGGCGGATGAGGGGTGCGGGGAGAAGGACGCGCGGCACACGGCGTCGGCCGTGGCTGCCCGGGAGGTGCGCTGTCCGGCTCGCGTTCTCCCAGGGAGACCGCTGTCCGGCGGCTTGGTCAGGCTTCCGGTCGCACTCCCGCCCATCGGTCCCGGGGCCTCGTGCCTACTCTCCTGGTGGCAGCAGCCGCCAGTTGCTGCTTCGCCAGGCGCCTTGGAAGTCGCCACCCGGTGGCAGGCTCGTCACCGGCACGACGTGCGTGGCGTAGACGACGAACGCCACCGGAGTGTGCGCGGACTCCCGAACCGGCCCCTGGCCGGCCTTGGAGATCCGCCAGCCGTTGCCCGGCACGACTCCGAGCGGCGCTTCATCAGGCAGCTGCTCGATCTCCACGAACCCGTTCTGCTCCGCAGCCGGCACCACGCGGCCGTCCGTCGCCTGCAGCACCATTGCGGCGCCGTCCGACTCTCGCCACCCCACGACCGGCCGACTGATCACATCGTCCGGCCCGGCGTCCGCTGCGGGGTCCGTGAACCAGGCTATGAAGCGCAGAGGTGAATGCATTCCGCCATCCTCGCGGCGATCACCGTCACCTGTCCCCCGTACAGGGAGACAGCGGCCTCATCCGGGCTCGGACTCCTCCGTGCCCCGGGACGTGCGGCCTCGCAACGCGCTTGCGCTCCAGCGAACGACGGAGACCGTGATCGTGGCGGCGATGCTGCCCAGGAACTCCGGCAGCGCGTCGACGAGCATGCTCATCACACCAGCTCCCTCGGCGTCGCCCGGACCGGGCGGTGACCCGCGGTGAAGGCCCGGGCGGCGGAGCTCCGTTGCGTGTACCGGGCGCCGAGCCGCTTGAGCTTGCGCCGGACCTGCTCTCCCACCGCCGGTTCCAGGCCCGCCGCAGCCGCGCTCTCCTCCCAACTGCCTTTGCCGTAGGCCCACAGCAAGGCGAGAGCGGCTTCGCTCTCCTGCAGGCCGCGCAGCACCGGAGCGATCCGGGGGTCGGTGAACTTGGCGAACTCGGCTTCCAGGTCGTCATACGGGCGGGCAGTCCGGCGGGGATGGGAACCCTGCGGCGGTAAGGCGTTCGGCATGAAGGCGTGTCCTCTCGGGTCGCTGTTGAACCGTGCGGCCTTTAAGGCGCAGTTGGGACACCCGAACCGGCAAAAAATCTTGAGGATGGGCCTTGTGATGCCTGCCACACCACGCGAAGGGCGGTCGGGCTACGGCCTGACGCTTGCCGGCAGCACGCGCTCCTGGTCCATCTCGCCGGTGTCCGGGTTGAGCACGTAGACCTGGAACGGCGCCCACGCCCGCCCGGCGAGGGTGTCGAGATCGAGGTGGGAGGGGACCAGCAGGGCCACGTCCTCTGCCCAGGCCCTCAGTCGGCTCGGGTCCGGGCAAGCGACTCCGACCAGCGTCCACTCCTTGCCGTCGGGGCCGCCGCGTTCATAGACCGGCCTGCCGTCGCCGTACCGGGAATCCGGAGCGCCGAAGACCAGGTCCAGGTCGAAGAACAGCTCGGCGATGGCCCGGAAGTACCTCCACTGCTGCTGGTTCAGGCCCGTGCGGCTCCAGAACGCGGCATACGCGCGGTCCTTGGCCTCCTTCTTCCTGGCCTTCTCCTTTTCCTCGATCGCCCATCGCCGCGCCTCGGTCTCCTCTTCCGCCTTCCGCCGACGCCTGGCCTCCGCCTCTTCCCGGGCGCACTCGGCGTCCAGGGCCGCGTAGGTGGGGGACGTCCACCACAGGCGCCACCCGTCGTTCCAGGACCTGGTCCAGCCTTGCGCCCACTCGCCCCAGCCGCCTTCCTCGGTGACCTTCCGGGCGCTGGAGAGAGGCTCGTGCGGCACGATCCGGCCCGTTAGCATCCACGACACCGCGTCGCTCAGCGCCGCATCGACCGGCGACCAGCTCACCGGCCGCGTGGATAAGCGAGCCAGGCCGGCGGTCACCCTCCACCCCTGCCCGCGTTCCTCGGGAGCCTGAACCAGGAGCGTGGGCACGGCGCCCACCCACGGGCGCGGTCGGAAGCCGAACCAGCACACCCTGACCCCGTCCCGCTCGTACAGACCGGTGCGGGCCGTGATGTCCTCCACGGTGATGGGGGACAGCTGCGCCTCCAGCGCCATCAGCCGGGTGCCGTCCGGCCTGAAGACCATCACGTCCGCACGCCATTCCCCGGTGGGTGCGGCGACCTCCAGTTCGGCCCGGAAGCCAGCGGCCCGCGCACAGGTCACCAGCTCCAGCTTGAGCAGGTGATGCTCCAGCGACTCGTTCGCCAGCGAGCACGACGGCGGCTTGGTGCGGTGGTAGAGGTGCCGGGTGTCCAGCTTCGAGAGGCGGGCGTGGACCTGACCACCGCACTCCGGGCACGTCAGTTCCACACCGCGCACCCGGTGGATCTCCTCCCACGACCTGCCGCAGCCCAGATCGTCCAAGGTGACGTCCAGCCGCCCCCATTCGGCGTGATCGGCAGTCAACTGCACTGGGCCCCTCCCCCACCGACTCCGGTTTCGCGGTCATGATGCGCCCGGGCACTGACACGGCACGCTGCAGAATCCGGACGCGTGAGCACGTACCGCACAGACGCGTGAGCACCTAACGCAGATAACTGCTCTGTTATCTGTACTACGCTGATCATCGACCAGGGAGAACGCACCCGTTCTCCGACATGACGAGCACCTGTTATCTGTGGCAAGGAGTTCCGTGGCGACCGTCGTCCCCCTCAAGACCGGCTTCGGAGCGGCGACCGTGCGCGCCGCCGCCGACCGGTATCTCGACTCCCTCACCGTGGCGAACACCCGCCGGGCCTACACCACGGCGCTCGGCAAGGTCGCCCCCGAGCTCGGCGAGGGCCGGCCCCTGTCGGCCGTCGCCGACGACGAGATCGGCCAGGCCCTCGAACAGCTCTGGGGCACCGCCGCCGTCAGCACCTGGAACGCGCGGCGCGGCGCGGTGGGCGGCTGGCTCGCCTGGTGCCACGACGCGGGCCTGCAGCCGCCGCACATCCCGGCCTGGTGCAAGCGGATGCCCGACCCCGGCTCCGACACCCCGGTCCGCTCCAAGACCGCCATCGACCGCCTGATCGCGCGGCGCGACGTCGGCCTGCGCGAGAAGGTCACCTACCGGATGCTCTACGAGACCGTCGCCCGCGCCGACGAGCTGCTCGGCGTCAACATCGAGGACCTCAACCTCGCCGCCCGCCAGGCCCCGGTGAAGGCCAAGGGCGCCAAGGCCGTCCGCCGCCGAGGCCAGGCCCGCGAGGACTACGCGACGGAGACCGTCTACTGGGACGCCGGCACCGCCCGGCTCCTCCCCCGCCTGATCGGCGAGCGGACCCGCGGCCCGCTGCTCGTCACCCACCGAAAGCCCGGCCCCGGCAAGGTCCGCACCCCGCGCGACGTCTGCCCCGACACCGGCCTGGCTCGCCTGTCCTACGGCCAGCTGCGCGCCCTGCTGGACCGGCACACCTGCGTCGGCGGCGAGGAAGGCACCGGATGGGACCCGCACGAGTTCCGCCACTCCGGCCTGACCCACCTCGGCGAACAGGGCGTCTCCCTGCTGCTGTTCATGGCGAAGTCCCGCCACAAGTCCGTCAGCGCCGCCCGGAAGTACTTCAAGCCCGGCGCGGCCGCCCTCGCCGAAGTCACCAGCCTGCTCGCCCCCAGCCACAGCCGCCGCTGACGGCGGACGCGACGAAGCCCCGGACCGCACGGTCCGGGGCTTCGCTGCTATCGGTCCGAGGCGCCCGGCTCCCCGGGTAACCGGCGGTGGACGTAGATGGCCTCCTCGGGGTGTGTCGTGGTGCGGAGCTTGACCCATGCGGCGTCGTGATCGATGCCAGTCGTCCGTGAAAGCCGCCTGGCCTGCCACGAGGTGATGGGGGAGAAGATCCAGCGGCGTCGGGTGAGTCGATTCATGCCGCGATGCATACCCTCGCCGTCCAGCCGCTGACCGCCCGGTCTGTCAGCCGGGGTCCAGCTCGCCCCGGTATTTGTCAGCGCGCCCGGCGATGATGACCGCAACGATCATCAGACCTCTTGGGAGGGGAACCCGTGGCGAACATCTGGATCATGCGGAACTGCGACGACGTGGCGAAGTACGGCGAGAAGAGGTCCACGTTGGTCCGGGCCGACGCCCTCAGCTACGTACGCGCGAGCGTCGGAAGCAAGGTCGTGGCCGCCGACGTGGCCTCACAGGAGGTCGTGACGCTGGTCGACGAGCAGGACGGCGCCCACCAGGGCCGGCCGTCGCTGCCGCCGAACTTCCACATCGCGCTCCTGGCCCGGATCAACGAGCTCCGCAAGTGGGTCCAAGGCGAGGACGACGAGGACCGGTTCGTCGTCGCCGAGGTCCGGGACGGCAAGTGGGTCTGGGGGACGTACAAGCTCTCCGAGCTGCCGCAGGACTGAGCAGGCTCGAGCCCAGCACGGAGCCCCGGGACCATGACGACCCGGGGCTTCTCTGTGCACATGACGCCCGGCTCAACGACCCGGGCCCGGCCCGGTCACCGGCCGACCGGCTCCGGGTACCGCTCCCGCCGGCGGTCCGGGTGGTCGGTGCCGAGTCGCACCCACCCCTCGCGGCGCTGCAGGGCGGGCAGCGTGGTGGCGAACACCGAGACCGCGATGCCGTCGACCGCCGCGGCGAGCGCCTCCAGGCGCCGCTGCAGCAGGTGCTCCTCCTTGCCCGCCAGGACCACGTGCAGCGGCGGGAACCGGCTGCTGCGGGTGTACCGGTAGCGCGACCAGAACGGGAACGTGCCGCCGATGGTGCCGCGGGCTCCTTCCCAGACGCGGTGTCCGGCGTACCGCTCGTAGTCCCAGACCTCGCGGGCGAGCTTGGCCCGCGACATCGTGCCGTTGTCTATCTCGTAGAGGCCGACCTCGGCGGCCTTGCCCGGCACGTTGAGGACGGCGTCGGTGTTGAACGTCAGCCCGGTCTCCTTGATCGCGTGGTTGACCTCCACCTGCCAGTCGGTCAGGTAGTGGCGGCCGCCGACGGCGAGGATCGTCTCCGTCACCGCCAGGGCGTGCGGACCGAACCCGGCGCGGACCGCCTTGGCTCCGGTGCCGACGCGCGGCCGCGCGGGCAGTTCGTTGCCGTCGGCCACCGCCCGCAGCCCCGCCCGGGTCAGATTCCAGATCAGCTCTTTGCCCTGCTTGCCGTTCGTCTCCGCCAGGCCCTGCTCCGCCAGCTTCCGCATCGCCCGGCGCACGTACGACCGCCCGTCCGCGTCCTCGGCTGTGATCACCTGCGCCATCTGGCGGGCGGTCGCGACGCGCACGCAGGCGAGCATCCGCAGCGCATCTCCCCTGACCTGGGGAGCCGTGGGGGTTGAAGAGGAACAGGACCTCTGCCCTCCAGACGCAGGAGGGACAGGGAGAGAGGTGTCAGCGTCACCGCCGACCCCTGGACCAGGGGTGTGGCCTGCGGCGATGGGCACGGCCGTCGAATCCTTCACGGCACTGGATACGGCACTGGAAATCGGGCGGCGTCGCGCCCTCGGGACATCCCTTGTCCAGCTCCAGAGCGCGTTCTGCGCGGTCGCGGGTGCGCGGCGGCCGGTGTCGTCGAGCGACATGCGGTGCTCCTCATCAAGCGTGGCGCGGACCTCCGGACAGAGATCCACCTCTCACTTGCTAGAGGTCTGGATGATCATGCTCGTGTGACAATTCGCGCCGTACTTTTTCCGCCGCCCCCGTTGAGCCCGGCATGGAACTCCCCGATCAGGCCGCGCCGGGAGTCGAGTCCCTCGCCGCGGCGGCCGCCGACGCGGCCTCGGACCCGGGTGGCAGGGCCTCCCGGACGTGTCAGCGAAACGCTGACGCGCGACGGAGTAGCGCAAGCAGTAGCTCAATCGATCACCTAGAAACGTAGCGCAGCAAGTAACTGTTGAGCGATCTACTCGGAAGACTTCACAAGTCGCCATGTGGCGATCTTTTCCGCTAGCAGAAATGCGATCTGTTCAGACTGTCGGATTCGAGATCCTTTCCGCTTCCCTGTCGGTCTCCTGGGTGGAGCGAGGGCGGGATCTCCCGTCGCGCCCGGCGCCCAGCCGCTACCTTGAGAGTCGGCCGCCACACGTCGGCCTGACTCCGAGCCGCAGCCCGCCCACGCCGGCGGCGGCAACGAGGACAAGGGGCCCCGCTTCACGTGCCGCATCAGCCGCTGTCCGTGGTCTTCCACGGCGGGAGATGCGTGGGATCTCCCGCCTGTCTGGAGACGACTGTGACCACCGACAAGCAGTTCAAGCGCGCGGCCCGGGAGCTCGCGGAGCGCGACGGAATCTCGTACACGGCGGCCCGTCGCCGCCTCGCCGCCACGCCGGAACCTGATGTCAGCGCTTCGCTGACGCCCGACCTGGCGGCCGCCGAGACCGGCCAGGAGCCGACTCCCCCGCGCATCTACCCGGTCACCCGCACCGTGTGCGCGACCGAATGCGACGGCACCACGCACCCGGGCGCGCTGTGCAGGCCGTGGCGGCCGGAGGACTCCAAGCACGTCCGGTACGAGGTGCGGCGGGCGGCTCAGCTGCCGAACGGCCGGGCCGGGGAGATCTGTCACCGGTTCGAGCCGCCGGCGCAGCCCTACTCGAACAACTTCTTCGCGCGAGACGCCACATGGCTGCTGGCCCTGGTCTACGCGATGCTCACTGACCAGCGCCCCGAGCTCCGTCCCGGCCGGGCCGAGCTGCGCCAGGCCGTCGACGCGGACGACCAGGCCGCGGTCGACGTGGTGATGGAGCCGCTGGACCGCGCGGCGGCCCGGCTGCTGACGAAGGTCCCGGAGCGGTGGTGGGGCGAGGTGAAGCCGCAGCTGCAGGAGTACGCGGACTTTGTCGACACCGACGACCGGGAACCCCTGACGTGGCAGGAGGCCGACGACCGGCACGCGGTCGGCCGCCTGGTCGACCAGTGGCGCCGGGCGTGGACGGAGAGCCGGAACTACAACGGCTACATGGAGGCGCCCGGCGTGCTGTGGCTAGCTCCGAAGGGGTGGCTGGATGACCTCCTGGTCGAGCAGCACGGCGGCCACGGTGACGGTGCCCGGGTCCGCCTCACCGACGGACGTCCCGCCATCGTGTACGCGGCGGAGTGGAGCGAGGCCGGGGCGCCGGTCGCCTACCGCATCCGCGAACTCGAACCGGGCCGCCACGGCAACATCGGGAAACTCGTGCCGTCGTTCACCAGCGACGAACTCGTCTCCCGCGACCAGGTCGCGGGTGAACTGAACGACGTGGCGTAGCCCGGCGGTCGCTGGGGGCCTTCGCCGGCCCCCAGACCCCCGCTGCCCCGGCATTCTGCAGCGCGGACAGGTCTCGCCGTGGCGGAGGCCGTGCGCGCTGCAGAACACCGGGGACGTGTACCTCTGCCGGACCGCCCTCGGTCCGGTTTGCTCGGGGGACACTCCCGGGCTCCATCTTGCTCGGCCTCGGGCCGGGCTCGCCGAAGTGGTACTTCGGCACCAACTTGCTGCCCCGCCTTTCCGCTTGAGTCTGGAAACCCTCGCGGAAACTCCCGGGTGTAAAACCACCTATAAACCAGCGTGTGAAATCCCGCTCTCCGCACCCCCGTCCTGACCTGCGGGGACCTGCCTGCCAGAGACGACACCACCCACGCTCCTCGTCCCTCAAAGTGTGGGTGGTGTCGTCTCAGTCAGTCAGGAGGTCAGGACGGGGGTGCGGAGAGCGGGAGTTGCAGTTCGGGGAAAGCAGAGTGGTGGTCAGAGTTTGATAGGTGAAGGGAAATAGGGGCGGGCCGGGGAAAGGGAAAGCCGGTGCCCAGGAGAAACCCGGAGCACCGGCGGAAGCGGTCGAAGTAGCGGTCTGGTGGTTGTGCGGGGCGGACGGCGGATTCAGCGGGGCGCCGGGGCCGGCCCCGTGGTGCAGGCCCCGGCGCCCCGCGATCAGGCGGTCAGGCCGTCAACTCCGTCGACATCCCTGCCGGGCGACAGGTACTCCTGCAGGGCCCGCCTGCGCCACCGCCTCGCGCCTGCGGTGTAGTGCCCGTCACGGGGGTCGGACGCCATGTGCGCCGCGGTCAGCTCGCTCACCCAGTCGTCGACCTGGTGGTGGTTCTCCAGGGCGTCCAGCGCCTCGCGCATCCGCAGCCGTTCGTCTCCCTCGGCGGCCAGACGCTTCTCGTTGAGGGCGTCCATGATGCAGATCTGCCCGACGCGCAGGAAGTCGCGGTACTTCTGCCCGCCGGCCTCGATGCGGGCGGCGGCCTGCTCGGTGGTGAGCGCGCCGCCGCTGCGCGCGGCGAGCGCGGCCGCCAGGTCGGCCGTCTCCTGGCGGCGCTTCTCGTCGTAGCGGACGGTGCTCTCGGCGTACGGCTCGTCGGGGTGGCGGTCCATCAGCTCCCGTCCCTCCTGCGTCCAGTCGTAGTTCCAGGCGTCCGGGTGGCGCGGACCCCACGTCTCGGCGAACGGGAACGGGCCGCCGGTGCCGACGCGCAGCAGGGCGGCGGCGATGCCCGCCGAGCCGCGGCCGCCGACGATCCAGCCGAGCGTCATCCAACCGTCGGCCTCGGACCAGACCCGCAGGTCGTAGGTCGGCGGGTGCTTCTCGCCCTGGAACCAGGTCGGCTCCGGGGTCGGCTCGGTGGAGGCCGGACGCCCCTTCGGCCAGGTGTCGGAAGGCCGGTGGGGCACCGCCGGCCGGTCCGGATGCGCGTCGGCCCGGTGCACCCGCCGGGGCAGGGTGCCCAGGTCGGAGGTGGAGTGCTCGAAGACCTCGGCGCACACGTTGCCGCAGTCGCCGCCGGCCGGACGCTCCGGCGCGCTCAGCCGGTGGGCGACCGCCGTGTCCGCCAGGAGGACCGCCTTGTCGAGGCGGTCGCACCAGGCCCGCGTCCACCAGCTCGGTGCGCCGCCGGTGTGGTCCTCGCCCGCGATGCCGTCGGGCACGCTGTAGACCCGCACCTCGTACGGCAGGTCCGGGCTGGGGCACATCGGATCGAGGGCGGCCGGGAAGGAGCCGGGCTGCTCCACCGACCAGCCGTTGTGGACGTAGCGCCAGAACGGTTCGTCGTTCGAGCACCAGACCACCGGCCACAGGGAAGCGACCTCCACCCGGCCGTCGGCCAGGCGGTGCGGCACGGGCACCCGCGTGCCCTTGGCCACCACCCCGACGTCGTTGCGTACCTCGCGGATGACGACGCCGTCGGCAGCGGGCTCGGCGACGCCCCACCGCACGCCGTTGTCGCGCTGGACCATCGAGTGGCGGGCGTCCTCGTTCCAGATCACCGTCACGGGCACGACGCCGTGCTTGGCGACGACGGCGGACAGTGCGGAGACCACCAGGTCGTCCCAGTCCGGGGCGTCGGGGTCGGGGGAGGCGCTGCGCAGCGCCTCGGTGTATTTCGCGCCCTCGCGGGCGGCGGCGCGGGCCTTGCGGGCCGCGGTGCTCTGCTTCTTCGGCGACATGCGTACTCCAGACCCAGCGGTCTCCCACGCTCCCGCCGGCCGTGTGTACGTCGGGGCCGATCCAGGACAGAGCAGTGCTTGAACTCGCGGGCCCCGAGAGACCTTGACCGACGGTGTCCCGGGCGGCGTGGGCGCCGGGACGGCGGTGTACGGCAGTACGCGTCTAGCCGTACGGAAACGGTAGCGCCCGCCACTGACAGGGCGCCAGGAAACAGCGAGCGGCCCCGTGGACAGTTCCACGGGGCCGCTCGCTGGAGAGGGTCAGGACGCTTCGGACTGCTCCTCCTGGTCCCGCTTCGGGACCTTGGGGAGCTTCCCGGTCCGCCGCAGGTGGGCGGCGTAGTGGGCGATCGCGACGTCGGTGACGTCCTGCGGGCCCATGCCGGTCTCTTCGCCGATCTCGGTGACCAGGTCGTCGGTCTCCAGCAGGACGCGCACGTTCATCATCACGCGGGTCGGGCCGGGCTTGCGGCCGCGTCGGCGCTCCGGACGGCCGAGTTGCTTGCGGCTGTTCGGCGTGACGGCGGCGCGCTTCTTCGCCGGCTTCGCGTCGTCGCCGACTCTGATGTCCTCGTCGTCGTCCGGCAGAGGGGTGTCGGTCGCGGTACGGGTGCGCGTCGGGGTCACGGCTGCGGGATCTCCTTCAGGAAGGTCTGGGTGAGCAGTTCGTAGGTGGCGCGGATCTCGGAGAGCCGGTCTCCCTTGGATTCCTCGAGGGAGACGCCGTTGTTGTTGGCGGTCGCCAGGGACTCGATGAACTTCACGGTCGGGTCCCACACCAGGGGGCCGAAGATCTGGCGGATCGAGTCGCGCTGTTCGTTCTGGCGGACGGTGTCCTTGTACTTGTTGAGGATCACGCCGCGCAGTTCCAGGTCCGGGTTGCCGAGGTCCTTGGCCGACTTCCTCTTGATGAAGTCGCGTGCTCGCTGCGCGCCCTCAACGGCGTAGAAGTCCGCGTCGGCCACGATCACCGCGTCGTGCGACGCGGCGAGACCGAGCTGGGTGAGGTGGAACAGGCTCGGCGGGCAGTCGATCAGCGTGTAGTCGACGTGGTCGTCGGCACCCTCCAGGGCCTGGTCGAGCCGCCGCCAGGCGCCGCCGATCCCGGCCTCCGACATCCGGTTCTCCAGCGGGAGCCGGGCGGGGGCGATCGAGATGCGCTCGGCGTAGCTGCAGTTCCAGGCGATCGGCTGGAAGACCTCCCGGGCGCAGCCGAGAGCTTCGTCCTCCCCCGTGTTGGCCTTGATGGCCTGGCTGATCGTCGGCTGCTTCAACTCCGGGTCGTAGTGCCACCCGAGCATCTGCGAGCTGTTGCCTTGCGGGTCCATGTCCACCACGAACACCCGCTTGCCCGCCTTCGCCAGACCCTCGGCGAGGCGAATGGTGGTGCCGGATTTCCCGACCCCTCCCTTGTTGTTGAGCATGGCTACACGTCGGGCCATCAGTCCTCCAATCCGCTCGCCCGACTCGTTGCAGGCCAGCTCATAGGCTCGGCGCCGGTACGGCGGCGAGGCCGGTCCCGGCGTCCGGCTCGCACCGGAGCACCCGCGCGTCAGCGAGCGTTACCGGTCATCATGACGGCTCTCCCCGCCCCTCGCTGACAGGCTTGACAAACGGGTATCCGAGCCGCTCAGCCGTGGCGTATTGCATTTTCGCTAGCGGTATGGCGAGCGGATCTAGTCGCTTGTCCGATGACTGGTTTGGATCGCACACTCGATAGCGCTGTCAGCGGAATGCTGACATCCCGAGGGTGTCAGTGGAATGCTGACGCCCATGGCGAAGGACTACGCGAAGCACCACGAGACGAAGCGGGCCGCCGAGAAGCTCCTGACGGAGCGCTACGGCGACGAGAACGACGCCCGGTACGGCGGCTCGCTGCCCCCGGAGAAGGCGATCACCTCCGTCCTGGTCGCTCTCAGCGACTACCTGCCGCCGGGCCAGGAGCCGCAAGAGGTGCCGGCGGAAGACGTCCTCGCAGCTCTCTCGCACGTGGACGACGCGCGTCAGCGCCTGGACAACCAGGAGCTGCGGCTGATCAGGGCCGCCCGTACTCGCGGGGCGTCCTGGCAGAAGGTCGCCGACGCGCTGGGGCTGGGCACCCGGCAGTCCGCCGAGACCCGGGCCCTGCGCCTGGAGCGCGGCGCGCAGACTTACCGCGGCCGCGACGTCGCCTCCCAGCGCCTGGACAAGGCCCGCGACCGAGCCGCCGAGACGTGGTGCGAGGAGCACGTCGACCGGGTCCGCGAGGTCGCCGAGCAGCTGTACGACACGTCCGGCGCGTGGGACCTGCAGAGCCTGGACCACGCAGGGACGCGGGGCACCCTGCACGCGATCGGGGAGCTGCTGGCCACCGACGCCAGCCCGGTGAAGCTGGTCAGCCTCCTCTCGAACGTGCGGTACCGCCTCGCCCCGTACAGCGGCGAGGCGCCGAAGCCGACCGGGAAACAGGCCGCCGACGCCACGAAGGCCCTGGCCGCCCTAGTGGAGCTGCTCGCCGAGCAGGCCGCCGCCCGCACGCAGGTCACCTCCGCACGAGGCGAGGCGACGTCGTGAGCGACCAGGAGACGGTCGTCGACGTCGTCGACAGCAGGCTGACCGGCACCGAGCTGCTCGTCGCGGCGGCCGCCGAGGTGACCTCGTGGCCCTCGGTGTCCGCCTCCCGGGCCCGCCAGGTGAAGTGGGTGGTGGGCGAGTACACCCGCGCCCTGGCCCACGCCGACCACCCGCTCGCCGCCGACGCCGGCGTCCGCACGGTGTTCACCCGCGAGCCGGTCAACGCGTACTTGCTCCTGGCCCGCACCGGGCAGCTGCGCGTACGCAAGGCCGCCGACCCGTCGAGAGGGTCCGACAACTCCGAGCAGATCCGCCTGGAGGTCCTCAAGCTGCTGGTCACCGCGTGCGGCGCCGAGGACTTTGCCGAGCTCCCGCCGCAGCCGGACCCGCCGAGCAAGCCGCCCGTCGCCAAGCGGCCCCGCTCCCTGCTCCGCTCGCAGCTCACCGAGCTCGCAGACTCCCCGGACGCGACCACCAGCCAGCTGCGGATGCTCGCGGTCGGCGCGGTCGTCTCCGACACCGGCATCCGGGCAGGCGAGATGTGCGCCCGCACCGTCGAGGACCTCTCCCCGACGCTGGAGGAGCTGCGGGTGGTGCGCCGGCCCCAGGGCTGGAGCGAGGCGGAGGCGTTCACCGAGCTGCTCGCCCTGTCCGGCCTGTCGAGGGCGGCGCTCAAACGGTGGCTGCCCGACCGCCAGCGGCTGCTGCAGCGGGTCGGCGGCACCGCCACCGCGCTGTGGGTCTCCCTGCACGGCAACCACCACGACGGCCAGGCCGTGCCCGCCGGAACGCCGCTGATGCCGCGCGGCCTGGCCCGCGCCTGGACCCGCGCCGTCGTCGACACGAACATCGAGATGGCCGGACAGCCGTCGTGGGAGCCGCTGCCCACGCGCATGGAGCAGCTGCGCCGGGGCGTGAAGCCGACCGCCGTCCGGGCGCCGATAGTGCCGGACGCCGAGAAGGCCGCCGTGCTCCTGGACGACGTCGCCGCCCGCGGCCGCGCCCTCGCCGAGCTCCGCAGGGAGGGCGAGCAGGACTCCACCGCCGAGCTGCAGGCCCGCATCGCCGTGCGCCAGGCGGTGCGCGACGCGTGGGCGGAGGGCATCGAGCACACGGTGCAGCTGTCCACCCTCGCCGACGCGGGCCTGCCCGACACTGCCTCGCTCGCGGCCGCCGGCTGGGAGCCGGTGCTGCTCGCCGCGATCGACCGGGCCCGGGGCTGGGGCCGCCCCTCGAAGGCGGCCGCCGCCGTGTGACCCCGTACGGACCGACAGCGGCGCCCTGGAGGACACGATCCTCCGGGGCGCCGCCGCGTTCGCTCACGCGTCGACGGCCTCCCGCTCCATCACCAGCGCCGTACACACGCACGCGCACCAGCAGGGCCCGCCCGGGTGGACGGAGAACGCCGTGCTCAGCGGGCCGCCGCAGCTGACGCACTGGGAGGCGCACCCGCACACGCCGCAGTCGGCGCACTTCATCCGGTCGCACGCCGCACACAGGGTGTCCTGCGGGGGCGGGGTGGGAAAACACTCGCGGCAGCTCAGGGCGGCGCAGCGCCCGCAGGTCGTCGTCACTGTTCCAGCCTCGCCGTGCAGGTCAGGTCTCCGACGCCGCGACACGCCCTCACTCCGGTGGCAGCCTGGAGAACGGGGAAGCCGCAGGCGTCAGCGGAGCACTGACGTGCCTTTGTCCTAGCATTTTCGCTAGCGGAAATGCTGCTCTGTCGAGTATCTGAAAAGAAACTAAAGAAACTCTCTTAGAAGCTATGCAAAAGCTAGCTGGTCGGATATCCAAAAAGTCTTTGGGGTAGCTACTTAAAACGCTTGTGTTGACGTTATCGATGCAGCTACCTCACCCAGTGTCAGCGGATCGCTGACAGTGCAATTTCGGCCCGTCTGCGTGCCCGCCGTGGCCTTTCCGGTGCGGTGCCCGGGGCGTCACGCTGGAACTGGTGACCACGATGGGCGCGAGGACCGGGGTGACGGCGAAGCGGCGGCGCTGCGAGTACCGGCGCTGCCGCCGCCTGCTGCCGAGGGACGCGCCGCCGCGGCGGCGGTACTGCGGGCCGAACTGCGTGGCGGCCGCGTACCGGCTCCGGCGCCGGAGCGAGCGGGTGGACCACCTGATGACGACGGTCATCAGCGCCAAGGCCGCCGAGTTCTTCGAGACGACCGAGGGCTACCACGACCGGCTGCTGGCGTGGCAGAGGTGCGCCGGGCCGTCGTGCGGGGTCGTGCTGTGGGCCGGGGCACGGAGGCGGTCGAACGCGCGGTTCTGCAGCGCGAGGTGCCGCCAGGCCGCGTACCGCGTGCGGAAGCGCGCCCGCGCCGACCATGACGCCGTGCCGTAACGGACGGCGGTTTTCCGGGCGGTTTGTGACGGCACGGCGTCATGGTCATCACCGCCCGGCGAGGCGCCGGATTCAGGCACCTCGGCGTCAGGTTCCGACCGGGGCATTTCCTGACCCCCCGTGTCAGATTCCGACCCGGTGGGGGGTCAGTTTCTGACCCTGGGAGGGGTCGGATTCTGATCCGCAGAACTGTAGGGAACCGAAGGTGAACCGTAGGAAAGAGCTGCTGCGCGCGTGCGCGGCCCGCCCCGCGGCCACCGCTCCGCCCCCAGCACACCGAAGCCCTCAGCAGCCACGAGAGCGCCGAACAGCACCCCGCCCCCTCCCGGTGTGCCTTCGCCGGGTGATCGCCCGGCAGGCGGCGACGCAAGCCGCTTCCTGGGCCCGCGCATCGTCGACCACCGGGTGCACCGTCAGCCCCACCGTGCCCACATCCGGACCGCACCACCAGCCAGGACAGCCCCGGGAACGCCCCTGTACGGCCCGGAGAGCGACGATCACGCGACGGGGGGCCCGTTCCACCCCGAGCCCACGAACGACCGTCAGACGGCGATCTACGGACGCGCCGCCCCGCTCTTCCAGTCGCCGCGCGAAGCGCGTCCGCTCTATGGGTTGACCTGCACTTACTCACTCAGGCCAGCCCCCACGGCGCGGGGCCCGTCACTACGCCGGCCACGACGATGCGGTCAGCCCGGCACCGGCCCTCACCCGAGCGGGTGACGGGCCCCGCGCCCCTCTCCTCTGACCCCTAACAGGCCCTCGCGCTCGCGAAGCGAGCTGGTGGGTCGCTCCGCTGTTCGGTTTTCTGCGGCCGCGCTGTGGTTGCGGCTCCGACCTGGGCTTTCAGCGTGAGGGGGTGGCCTCGGGGCGGTGCGGTGGGTCCAGTACCGGGAGTACTGGACCCACTGGGGATGGTCGCGCCAGGGCCTGTTAGGGGGAACCGACCGTAGGCGTCCCCCGCTCGGCGAGCTGGTGCCCACGGTCCCGTCCGCCGCGGCGGAGCTTCTCCGGGCCACCGGCCCGCCGCCTTGCCGGCCTTCCCCGAGCGAGACGACCCCTTCGGCGCTTGCGCCGCCGGACGCGGCGGAGCCGCTCACGCACGTTCGCGCGCTACTACCGGTAGATAGCCCTCCGGGCGTCAGCGGCGCGACGCGCCGAAGGCGCTGTCTCTGGTTCGGTACTTCGTCTAGTTGATCTTTCGTCTAGTTAACGCGGTACGCAAAACCGTACGGCCGGTGGTACGCCAGACCGTACCTCCGGACGTACGGAAAACCGTACCTCCGGGCTGACCTGCGAAAACGCTTCAATTAAGGCCCTCCGGGGTGTCCAGGGAGGCCCTCCGGAGCGTCGAGTTAAGCGCCCGGGAGACCTCTACTGAAGGCGTCCCAGCCCGGGGCCCCGACAGCCCCGCACACCGTTAACTCGAACGTTTCCGCAGGTCAGAGGCCAAGTGCGGGAAAGTCGCCGCGCGGCCGCGCAGCCGGATCGCGTGCCGGGAGGCGTTAACTCAAGTGTTCTCGCAGCTCAGGGCCCGTATAGAGGCTCCCGTGGGCGGGCATGGCAAAACGCCGTACCTCCGAGGAGTTCGGAGGTACGGCAGGGCTGCAGTCACATCACATCTGGGGCCAGAGGTCGCCGTGCTTCTCGCACCATTCCTTCTCAGTGAGGCCACCGGCGTCGAGGTCGTAGAGACCTGCGGCCGACAGTCGTGAGATGCCTGCTTGGAGAGACCCGGCGGAAACATCGGGCACGGGGCCGGCGGTCCCGGCGAGCAGCTCCTGGATGACCCGGGCGACGTCGATGTCGCCCTCCAGGACGTCCAAGAGCTGCTCTACCTTCACGTACAAGCCGAGGTCGGCCAGGGATAGGCCCGATGCCAGGACCTCGCGCGCGACGACGACCTCTTGCCTCGGGCAACCGCGGTGGATCGTCATATCCCTGCTCCTCTCACGCCTGCGCGTACTCGGCGAGCTCGGGGTGCTGGCGCAGCATCTCCTCACGGAGACGCTGGTTCTCGGCGGCGTCAGCGGCTCGCTGACGCTCACGTTCGGCGGTGGCACGGGCCTCGGCGGCCTGGTCCTCGCGCTCTTGGTGCTCGTCGTACGCGTCTTCCAACAGCGCTTCCCACGCCAGGGCGTCAGCGCGCCGCTGACGTTCGGCATCGGCGGCCGCGAGGTCTGCGGTGAGGCGTGCGGTCGCCGCCTGCAGCTGCTCGCGGCAGGTCCGGCACAGGCCGTCCTCGGGACGCTGGCCCTTGCCGGGCTTCTCGCAGTCCGGGCCCTCGCACGTCCAGCACTCGGGCGCCGGCCCCTGGTCCTTGCGCTGGTCGGGAACGCGGCCCTGGCGGCGGTCGGCCTTGCGGTCCAGGCGGCGCTGCTCGCACTTGGGGCAGGCGTCGCCGACGTGGATCGTGACGCCGTCCTCGCACATCGGATCCGGGCAGTCCGTTGATGGGCGGACCAGGCCGACCGCGACGCCGACCGGCGAGCCGATGCCCTTGCCGCCGGTCGCCAAGGCATCCGCGTAGCCGTGTGTCGACCAGCGCCGCTGTACCCGCGCGGCGAGCTGGTCGGCCGTACGCCCGCCGTCCAGCGCCTCGAGGACCGCATCCCGGATGACATCCGGGCGGTACTTCGGCAGCAGCTCGGCGAGCGCGGCGGGCCAGGCCGCCTCCACCGTCGCCACGGCCGCGGCCTGCTCCCGGGTCATCCGGAAGCGCGTCTTGCTCGCCTTCTTCGGGGACGCCTTCTTCGACGTCCTGGTGCCGCCGGACGTGGCGGAGGCGCCTCGCTCGCCGTGCGGCCGGGCGGAAGGCGTGGCATCGCCGGTCTTCTCGTGTTCCGGGGCCGACGCGGGCGCCGCCGCAGGGGGTGACGTGGGCGTCACCCCATCCTGACCTGCGGATACGCTCGTACGTCCCTTGGCTGCCTTCGGGGCAGCCTCCGCCGCCTTCTTCTCGGCGGTCCGCGCCGCCTTCCGCGCGGCCTTCTCGGCGGCGTAGAACTCCTGCAGCGAGGCCCAGCCCTTCCAGTTCGCCGGCGGTTCCTCGTGGACCGTGTAGACGTTGCGGCGACGGCTGTTGTTGTGGCCGTACCGCTTCTCCTCCACCTCGATCAGCTGCAGCTTCACCAGGAGCTTGATCAGCGGGTCGACGGACGCCCGGCGGCTGTAGCCGAGCATCTTCGCCAGCGTCTTCTGCTGCGGCCACACGAGCTGGTCGTCACGCTCGGAGCTCACGTGCGCCAGCATCAGGCAGTACAGCCGGAACGCCGGGTGCGACAGCTCCGTCATCAGCAAGACCCACTGCGGGGTCATCGTGAACTTGTAGCGGGACCGGCGCCCTCGCCGGAACTCCACCGGCGGGCCGTCAAGTTCGTCCAGCTCGCCGTCGGCCTCGTCGACGGGCTCTTCGACATCCTCCGGTAGGCCATCCGCCCACAGGTCGTTCTCGTCGGGGAAATCGCTCACAGCGCACCCCCCGCGAGGCCCGTGCGGGCGATGCTTTTCAGCAGGGGCATGTTCGTCATGACCTGGGTGTACTCGCCAAAGCGGACACCCCCGCGAACGGGTGACGGTGTGATGGCCGCAACGCGGACTCCGCCGGAAAAACGTCGGCCGAACCGGTCAAAACGCGCCGTACTGACCTTGACGATTGATGAGTCGGACTGGTTGAGCCCGGCTGTCTTGCGTACTCTCATGTTGAGCCTTCTCCACCTTCATTGGAGAGCTTCGTCGACTGCCGGATGTGAGAGTCCGGGCGGTCCGTACATGGCCCCGTCTCTGACGGGGCCTTCTACGTGGTTCAGCCAGTGAGAGATGGCTGACGACACGCGTGCATCTTCCTCTTCCTACATCGAACCCCAACGCCTGAACACACGGTTTGTTGCTGGGGCTTCCGATTTCCCGCCCGGCGGGCGGGAATTGGGATCTGCTTCCCGTCAGGCGGGACGGCCCCGGAGCTCTCGCAGGTGTGCGAGGAACTCCTGGGCTTCGCCGATCTGGCCGTACCGCTGGTGCAGGACGCTGCCGAGGTCACTGGCGACCATCGCGAGTGAGGGGACGGAGCGCCGGTTGCTGCCCAGGGCCTGCTCGCCGTACGACAGCGCAGTGTCGAGGTCGCCGTCGCGGGCCGCCGCCACGCCGAGCGTCACCCGGGCCTCGGAGATCCGCATCGGGGCCTTCTCCGTGCCGTCGAAGTCGGTGTGGACGCGAATCACCTCGCCCGCGATCTGCGCGGCCATCTGGTCTTCTCCGACCCGGCGATAGGCGTCCATGCGGTAAAAGTCGAACTTCGCCGGGTCGACGACGAAGTGGTGCTCGATGTTCGACGGGTACGGCAGGCTCTCCAGCAGCTGGCGGCCCTTGTCGAGGGCGACCTCCGTCTGCTGCCTGTCGCCGATCCGCGCCCATGCCTTGGCCTTCTGCGCGTACAGCTGGACCGCGACCGACTCGGTCGGCGCGACGGCGAGCCCGGCGTCGGCGGCCGCGATGACACCGCGGTAGTCCCCGGCGGTCAGCGCGAACCACGCCCGCATCTCGTGAGCCCAGCCCTGGATTCCCAGGTGGCCGGCCTCGTCACCCAGCCCCAGCGCAGCCCGCCGGGTCGACTCGGCGGACGTGCTGAGCCCGGAGTCGTACTCGACACAGCCGACCAGGAGCGCGAGCTGCCCGGCGAGCGCGATCACCTCGCGGTGCTGGGAGAGCGTCAGCCGCTGGTGCTGCAGGTTCGCCACCCGCCCCAGCCACGCCTTCCCCTCGATGAGCAGCTGCTCGGCGGGCATGTACGCGTATTCCGTGCACAACCGGTCGGTGGTGATCCGCAGCGCATCGAGAGTCGCGGTGTCGACGTCGCTCGCGCGCAGCCGCGACACGATGTCGACGGTGTCCATCCCGCTCACGGCCTGGATCTCCGCCCGCCCGTCCCGCTTGCCCGCCATCGGGAAGAACGCGAACGTCGTGGTACCGAAGGTGGCCGCGATCGCAGACGCGTACTTGCGCGGGTAGTTCTCGCCGGACTCCCACCGCTTCCACTGCCGCAGCATGTCGTGCTCGGCGGGCGCGTCGTCATCGAGGCGCGGCATCAGCGCGCGTACGGCGTCGGCCTGGCTCCAGCTGCGGGCTACACGCTCCGCCACCATGCGGCGAGCCCAGTCCGGACGGTCGTCCGACATCGAGGTCCCCTCTCCTCTCATCCGGTACCCGCAGCGAATGCGGTCCGACCTGGAGGTGCCCAGCGTCCAGCGGCGGGTCCTGGCCGCGAGTCTGGCACGCGAGCACCGGCCCGCGGTGGTGACAAACGACGGGGACATTTCAATATCACCGGCGTTCGTCACTTTCGGCACTTCAGGCGCCAGAGCACCGTGATCTCCCAACCGGTAGGCCAGGGAGGCGCGTTGTGAAGAACAGTTCTCGATCATGCGGTGTCCGCGAGCACGGGAACGAGGCTTCCGGCGTAGATGACGTGCGGTTCGTCCGCCCCCGGCGGCTCGAAGCGGTCGCCGTGACGTCGCAGGTCGTCCTCGCTGAAGTACATCGCGTTCGGGTCATCGAAGGTCTGCTGGTTGCGTTCCTTGATGCGCTCCCACAGCTCTTCGTGGGTGGCGGGCAGATACACCAGGGTCACGGCGGCCCCGGCCTCTTCGCCGATCTGACGCCACTCCTGACGCTCTTCGGCCGTCCAGAAGCCATGGTCCATGACCACGTCGCGGCCGGCGGCAAGTGCGGTGCGCAAGTCGGTCGCAACGTTTCCGAGGATCGGGCGCTCCCTGATCTTGTACTGGCCCCGGGGGAAGTCCCGTCCGTAGTGGCCGTGTTCGCGCCAGACCTGTTCGTCGGGAGACAGGCGCAGGAAGCCATGTGCCTCCAGCTCACGGGCGAGCGTGGTCTTCCCCGATCCCGGAAGGCCGACCATGACGATCAGCCGGGGCGGGCCGCTCCGCCCTGTCAGTGCTCGCATGGTGCGCGTGATCTCCGTCTTCTCGCTCGGGGTCAGGGTGCCGAGCCGCTGCGCCGCCAGGAGGACGCCGAGACGGGCCTCGGCGACGTGGGTGAGGGTGTCGTCGAACAGCAGCGGGGTCGTCATCCGTCCTCCTTGGTCCAGCGGCGGCCGGGACCGCCAACATCGATGCCGTACTCGATCGTCATGCCGCTGATATCGATGATTCGCACGGTCAGGACGATGACGGCGTCTTGGGTGTCCTCGGGGATTTCGAGCGGCCCGGCGTCGGCGGGTGTGGTGATCCGGGCCCACATGGAGCTGATCCGCCGGGCAACAGGTCGGCCCGTAAGGCGCGTGACCACGTCGATCGACGTGCCGCCGCTCAGCCGCCTTCCCATGAGCAGCTCGGGCAGCTCTTCCGCGAAGGCCGCCGGGATCCACGAGGTTGAGTGCGAGATGACGGCGTTGGTGTGCGCGTCGCGGTATGTGCGGGACCGCCGAATCACGGGCTCGCCAGCGGTGATCCCCAGGGCCTCGGCGACGTCCTCCGGGGCGGACACGATCCCGGCCATGTGGGAGTCGGACCGCTCTCCCGCGCGCCACGAGGAGCCGGTGAGCTTGCTGCGCTCCTCACGCTCGGCGCCGGTCGACAGAGGGACGTGGGATCGGACGACCGTTCCGTGACCACGAGACGACGTGACCAGGCCCTCAGCCTCCAGCGCCTTGTAGGCCGAGTGGACGGTCGTCTTGGACAACTCCTTCTCCTTGGCCAGGTCCTCGATCTTGGGCAGGCGGTCGCCGGGCGCGTACTCACCGCTCTTGATCTGCGCGGCGAGTGCATCAGCGAGGTCTCTCCACTTGGGCGGCATGTCCGGTGATCTCCTCCGTTCGGCGCCACCAGTGAACCATAGTCCTGAGATTGAATCATGGTGGCCTGCAATCACAGTATTGCCACGCCGAGCCTGATTGACACGGCTCCGCAGTACTGGGATTGTCGTTCTCGCAAGGCAACGCCGAGTGGGGCAACTCACGAAGCGTCGCGGCACAGCCATGTCTAAAACGGCGATATCGGACTTCCTCGGAGCTGTACCGAGCCCGGTGTACCGAGAAGAACTCAACAGAGAGCTGAGAGAGAAACACCGCTATTTGCGCTGGTCGTAGCCATGTGGGCTGCCAGCGCCAGGTATTCCGGACCGATTCGGCCCGGTGCATCCGCCTCTTCGGGGATGTGCCGTGGCCGTGGCCGCCCGGCCGCCGTGAAACCCCGACCGACTCTCCCGTACGGCTCCCCGGCCGCCTGCAAGCAAAACCGGGGAGCCCACGGGCCATCCACTGCTTGAGAGGACACCGACCCGTGAACATCATCGTCGCAGGACAGCGCATCGTGAGCCAGAGCGAGTTCGTCGAGGCCGCGATCGGCTTCACCCCGACCGAGGACGACCTGAACGCGTTCGCCGAGTTCGTCGCCGAGGGATACGGCCCCGCCGACCGGCGCAACGAGGTCGACGCCGAGAACGCCTTCTACTTCCGCCGGCGCAAGCCGACCACCCGGACCCGCAAGCCCCAGGCCGTCAACGGCAACGTCGTCCCGCTCCCCCGCTCCCGCAGCGGCGCCGGCCTCGCCGAGGACCGGAAGGGGTGGGCGGCATGAGGACCCCCTTCGGAACCTGGATCTACCTGCTGCTCGTGATCAGCGGGGCCGCCTGGGTGCTGGGACTCCAGACCTCGTGGTGGCAGCGCGCCCTGGCCGTGGCCGCCGTGATCGGACTGGCCGTCGCCGACGCCGCGCACACCGCGGTCGTCTCCGAGCTGCGCGAGCGCACCGCACACGGGCTCGACTCCCTGTCGACGTGGATCCGGGGCCCGCTGGCCATAGCGGGCGGCGCCTGGATTGCGGGCCTGAACCTCCCCGCCACCGGCCGCGTCGTCCTGGCGGCCGCCGTCCTGGCCGTGATCCTCTTCGAGCGGTCGATGGCCGCGCCGGTCGCCCGGAGCGCCCGGTGAGCCGGGTGCAGCGGCTGGTCCGCTGGCTCCTGACGCTCGCCGTCGACGTCGACGGTATCCGCCTGATGATCCGCCAGCCGAAGCAGTGGCTGCTGGCCCGTGCCCACCACCCGTGGATCGGCCTCGCGCCGCTGGCACTGATCGCGGGCGGCGCCTACTTCGGCCGGTACAGCCCGTACTGGCTGTGGACGGTCGCCGTGGTCTACGGCGCGCTGTCCTTCGGCACCGACTCGGTCGGCAACGGCCTGCACTCGCTGTGGCAGCGCGGCCGGATCTGGCAGGACACGGTCTGCCCCTGCTGCGACGAGCACGGCGGCGGCGACTGGTGGTCCGAGTTCCCCGACTTCCCCGACGGCCCCGAGGACCACGGGCGCAGGCCCGATGACTCGCGGACGCCGTCCCTGCACACCATCACGACCCCCCGTGAGCGGGCGGCCCAGGCCGCGTTCGCCGCGACGAACCTGGAGGGCCACTGATGCCCAGTTCCTTCACCGAGCAGATGCATCGGCGCAACGAGCACTACTGGGACGAGCAGAGCGGCCGCCGTCGGCGCCGTGAGGAGGCGATGAGCAAGGCCAAGGCCGCGCTGGAGACCTTCGGCACGTCGGACGCCGAGGACCTGAGCCGGGCGCACGGCGAGCTGGCTCAGGCGCTGACCGACCTGCTGACCGAGTTCGAGAGGGGGGCCGTCTGATGAGCGAGGCAACCACCTACCGCGGCCGCGAGCAGATGGACGCGGTCAAGGCCAAGGCGGCACAGGCTGAGGCCGCCGCCACGTCCCGCCGCACCAACGCGCTCACCTCGATCGAGATCGAGGAGGCGCGCGAGAAGGCCGCCGAGCGCAAGGACCTGCGCGCGCAGGCGGCGAAGACCAAGAAGCAGGAAGAGAAGGCGAAGCGCCGCGAGAAGGCGGCCGTCGCCCGCAAGGCCCGCAACGAGCGGATCGCCGCGGCGATCGGGCAGCCCCTGCCGTGGGTGATGACGGTGGTGATCACCTCGATCGCCTTCGCGTTCCCCGGGCAGTTCTCGGCGGTGGTCGGCCTCGGCGTCTTCTGGATCCTGGCGCTGATGGTCCCGGTGTTCATCGAGGGCGCGACGTGGGCCATGGCCTGGCTGCGCAAGTGGGCAGTCGCCAACAACAAGCCCGCCAAGCTCTACATGGTCATGACGTGGCTGTTCGCGTCGGTCGCGGCCGGGCTGAACGCCTGGCACCACCTGGACAAGCCGCAGCTCGCGGTCGTCTTCGCCGCCAGCTCGCTGTTCGGCGTCGCGGTCTTCGAGATCTACATGCACTCGCAGCAGCACGCAGCCGGCGGCCGCGACGCCGCCGACATCAAGCTCGCGCTGCAGCGTCGGATCCGGCACCCGAGGGTCTCGCGCCGGGCATCGTGGCTGCGGACGGCGACGATCCCCGCGTTGAACGAGAGCGAGGCGTGGGCCATCGCGTGGCGGCAGGTGCGCGGCACCGAGCCGGGGCTGACGAAGCGGACGCTCAAGCGGCACAACAAGCTCGCCGAGAAGGTCGCCGAGCACGCGGAGAAGGCGTGCGAGCCGAGGCTGACCGCGTCGCTGGATCTGTTCTCGGCGCCGCTGGAGCCGGTCCGCGAGGTGCCCGCCGACAAGGTGTGGGCGATCGACCCGCAGGCCATCGCGCGGATCTTCGCGGACCCCGCGAACGCTAGCCGTGAGGCCCGCGCGAAGGCGTCCGCGAAAGAGATCAATTCGGCTAGCGACAAGGCCGACGGAAAGCCCGCGCAGGCCGCGCAGGAGCCCCGCACGCTCGCCGCGAAGCCGCAGGTCAAGCCCAACAACCCCCCGGCCGCGCGAGGTCGGGAGAAGGGCATCCAGGACGGTTCCGCGAACCAGGCGCGCGCGGCCCGCACGCTCGCTGCGGAGACCGCCCGCGCGGCCACTCCGGAGCAGGCCGAGGCCGAGAAGAAGGCGGCCCGCGAGTGGGTTGCCGAGCAGCTGCGCGCGGGCCGCGAGGTCGGCTGGCGCGACGTGCAGCGGTACTTCGAGAAGGAGGTCCCCGAGCTCCGGCAGCGGATGGTGCGTGGGGAGACCTGGTGCCGTACGCGCATCAAGGAGGCCGAGGCCGAGCACGGCGGTGACAAGCCGCTGCAGCTGGTCGGCTGATGGGCGCGGTACGCAAGTTCTGGGACCCCGAGGGGGAGCGCTTCGGCCTGCCGACGTGGCCCTGGAAGTGGGCGCCCGCGCACTACAAAACGCGTGACCAGCTGGTCGCGATGGGGCTTCGGCCCCATCAGCCGATCGCCGCTCAGGTGATGTGGGACAGCAAGCGCGGCGTGCGCCGCGCGTACCTGTTCGACGTCGCCCTGGCGGGCCCGCCCAAGGCCCGGTCCGCCGCACAGGTCGCCTCGCTCGAGGCGGCCCGCCGCAAGCGCCGCATCTGCCCGACCTGCGGCCACGAGCAGCCGTACTACCTGTCCACCGCGCTCAAGGAGTGCACGACGTGCGCGGACGGCCTCGCGGCCGCCGCCTGAACCATCCCGACCGCGGGCTCCCGGCACTCACTGCCAGGCGGGGGCCGGGAGCCCGCACCCAAGCCGTACGCACCGACCACCCTTCGCGCGGACCCCGGCACTCACTGCCAGGCGGGGACCGGGGTCCGCGCTCACCTCGCACAGGAGGCAGGACCAGCATGACTGAGATCGACGAGCGCCCGGCCACGACCGGCCAGGCCCACAACAAGGTGACGGAGGCGGTCGAGCTGGTCGTCTCCACCCAGTTCGGCTCCACCTCGATGCTGCAGCGCAAGCTGCGCATCGGGTTCGCCGAGGCGACCGCGCTGATGGAGGCGCTGTTCCAGCTGAACGTCGTCGGCCCCTCCGACGGGTCCAAGGCCCGCGAGGTCCTGGTGAAGACCTGGGACCTCCCCGACCTCCTGGACCGCCTCGCCGCCAACCCGCCGGCCCCGGTCCACGCCGCCTCCGGCGGCGACGACAACAAGGTCGTCACCCTCGCCGAGTACCGCACGGCGGCCGACCCCGAGGCGGCCGCCACCATCCCCGCCGTCGACTTCAGCAAGCCGGACGTCTACGACCAGGAGGCCGACGAGGACCTGGTCGACGACGACGAGGACGACGACGAGGTCCTGGTCGACGAGGACGACGAGGCGCCGGCCCCGGCGGCGGAGGACTGGGAGCCGAACTTCCGGGAGCGGCTGCGCGAGCTGCCGCAGATCCCGGCCACCTTCCGCTCGAAGGCCGCGTTCGCGCAGTCGGTGCGCGATCTCGGCAACGACGCCAAGCACGGCGTCTTCCACGCGGTGAGCCACTCGCCGAAGTACGCCGGGCGCGAGGTCAAGCGGGCCGCGAAGTTCTACGGGCGCGGGGTCGGCCACACCGCCCAGTGGATCTACTCCCGGGAACACAAGCTGCTGGTCCAGCAGGCGTGGGCGGCGAAGCAGAAGAACGCCGCGCTGATCATGTCGACCACCAAGGCCATGTACAAGGAGCGCACCCGCCGCACGCTCAAGGCATCGGGCCTGGCCCTGGCGGCCGCGGTTGTGACCGCGATCGAGTTCGGCGCGATCTGGTACTTCAGCCCGGAGTGGATGCGGCCCTTCGCCTGGGGCCCGGCCCTGGCGGTGGTGACCACCCTGGTCGGCATCGGCGCGGTCGCCGAGCGCGTCCGCACCCGGGTCACGCCGGTCGAGGGCGAGGCGTACGAGGCGGAGACCTCCGACGACGAGCCGTTCCCGATCAGTGACGCCCGCTCGCGGGCCGAGGCCGTCGACTGCGTGCGCCGCACGCTCGCCTCCAAGGGCATCAACGTCGGCGCGGTGCTCAAGCCGCACCGGCACAAGTGGGGCTGGGAGGTGACGGTCCGGCAGAAGTCGGGGACGCCCGCCGAGCTGGTGGCACAGGCCCCCAACATGGAGACGCCCCTCGGTCTCGGCGTCGACCGGCTCCTGGTCCAGCCGCACAAGGAGCTGCGGTCCGACTCCACCCTGCGCCTGGTGATGACCAACCCGTTCTCCGGGATGGGCGAGCTGGAGAAGGTGAAGCCCGGCTCGCTGACCATCACCGAGCCGCTGCTGATCGCCCGCCGCATGGACGCCCAGCCGTTCCTGCTGCCCGCGCTCGGCAGTCACGTCCTGGTCGTCGGCGGCCCCGGTTCCGGAAAGTCGATGCTGCTGCGTGCGATCGGCTCCCGGATCTCGGACTGCTACGACGCGCAGCTGTGGGACGTCGACCCGGTCGGCCCCGGCCTGGACGCCCTCGGACCGGCCGTCGCCCGAAAGGCCCGCAGCGAAAAGGCAATCGAGGCGCTGCTGGAAGACGCGCTGAAAATCGCAAAGGCCCGCGCGACGAACATTCTGGCCTGGGGCCACGGCGACAACTGGCAGCCCTCCGCCAAGGAGCCCGGCCTGGTCGTGATGCTCGATGAGTACAAGTCCCTTTCCGCATACGCGAAGGAACTGGTCATCGAGATTTTCGGGGTCGGCCGGAAATCCCGCGTCACCGTCATCATCGGCTCGCTGTACGGAACGTCCGACGCGATCGGCGAGGCCGTCGCCACGGCGGTCGCGGTCCGCATCATGCTGCCGAGCCGTCACAAGGACATCGAGCTGGTCTTCGGGGCCGGCGCGGGCGCGCAGGGCTGGCGTCCCGACCGGCTGCACCCGCTGGTGGAGGGCGAGGACCCGAACAAGTCCGACGTCGGCTGCTGCTACATCATGGGCGGCGGCTCGAAGGAGCCGCTGATCTACCGCAGTTACCCGCTGGCCCCGAAGGTGGCCTACGCCCGCGGGGTGGCCCGCGCCGAGGTCGGGCTTCCGCAGCTGGACCGCCGCACGCTCGCCGCGGCCGGGGTCAAGGCACCGGAGCTGCCCAAGGTCGCCGACGTTCCGGCGCCCGAGGTCGAGGAGGAGGCGCAGGCCCTGGCCGACCCCCAGCTCGATCTGCTGATGGACGCGCTGGACGGCATCGACGCGGTCGGCGCGGCCAACAAGCAGGGGCAGGGCCGGGTCCACCTGGACACCCTCGCCACCTGGATGGCGGCGGAGTACCCGGACGTGTACGGCGACTGGGACCAGGCCCGCCTGTCCAAGGAGCTCAAGGCGGCGGGGGTCAAGGTCTCCGGCTCGGTCCGGGTCGGAGACCAGGGCCCGCGCACCGGCGTGAAGGGCGAGGAGATCGCCGAACTGATCAAGGAGTCCCAGGACGCGGCGGAGGCCGTCTCCGAGGGCGAGAGCTCCTGATCTGGCTGTAGAGCCGCAGGTCAGCGGCCTCTACGTACCGCTCTACACCCTGCTCTCGCCTCTCCCCTGCTCTACGTAGAGCAGGGGAGAGAGCACCGTAGAGACCCCCGTAGAGGCCGCTGACCTGCGCAAACGCCGCTGTAGAGCGGCTGTAGAGCGTCCGAGAGGCCCGAAAGGCCCGGAATGCTCCCCAACTCCCCGTGATCTTGAAGGAGGCCCGTGATGGGCGACGTCAGCACCGCCCGAGCCCGTACGGCCCCGGCCGCGAAGAAGACGGCGGTCAAGAAGTCGGCGGCACCCAGGACCGCCGCGACGAAGGCGGTCCCGGCCGCCAGGGCGCCCCGGAAGGCGGCGGCCCGCAAGACCACCGCCCCGAAGCCGGACCCGGCCCCGACCGAGGCGACCGCGCTCGCCGAGGCGATCACCGCCCGCCAGCAGCAGCCCGGCTTCGACGCCGAGCAGCTGCTCGCCAACTCCGCCCCCGCCGCCCCGGCCAAGGCGGCACCCCGGAAGGCGGCCGCCAGGAAGGCCACCGCCGTCAAGAAGGTGCCCGCCGCCCCGGCCGCGAAGAAGACGCCCGCGAAGAAGGCGGCGCCGAGGAAGAAGACGGCGAAGAAGCCGGTCCGCACCTCGGCGGCGAAGGCCGGCACCAGCCGGGCCAAGAAGTTCAGCCAGCGCGTGAAGTACGCCCGGAAGCACCCGTTCACCGCCACCCTCGCCGTGCTCCTGGTCGTCACGACCGTCGCCTGGCGAGGCACGAAGGCCGGCGGCCGTCTGCTGAAGTCCGGCGTCACCAAGGCGCGGGCGAAGGGCGAGGACGACCGCCTCAACCGCCGCGCGACGAAGAAGGCCGCCGAGGCCACCGCCGCCGGTCACAAGGGCTGCCCGGCCTGCAAGGGCACCGGCGTCCTGCCCAAGCACAACGCGGACGGCACGTGGGCCGGATCCATCCGCTGCACGAAGTCCGCCGCCCGCCGCGCCACCGCCCGCAGCAGCGCCTGACCAGGGAGACCGCGTGCCGCTCATACCCGTGACCTGCGTGACCGTCGCCTGCGACGTGTGCCCGCTGAAGTACGAACCCGAGGACTACAGCGTCCACTTCGAGGACGCGGACCAGGCCCGCGAGATGGTCCGGGACTGCGGGTGGCTGATCACCACCGAGGGCCGGGTGATCTGCGACGCCGACGACGCCGAGCACCGCCAGGCCGTCGACGACCTGCTGCCCGCCCCGCCGGAATCGCAGGTGCCCGGTCAGCTCGCCCTCGGCGAGAGCCGGCCGGACGAGGGGCGCTGACATGGAGGACTGGAGCCCCGACAACCCGTTCGGCGCGATCACCCCGTACTGGCTGCAGGTCGAGGGCAAGTGGCGCCTGGCCGACGTCCTCGGACCGTTCCTCGGCGAGTACGTGACCTGCCCGTTCTGCGAGAACCAGAAGGGGTTCATCTTCGAGACGGATTCCACCCGGCTCGGCGAGATGGCCGACATCACCTGCGCGCCGCCGTGCGGCAGGAAGTTCCAGATCCTGGAGATCACCGGCTACGACCTGCGGCAGCGCCTGGCGTTCCTCGCGGGCGAGGAGACCGACCCGGCCTGGACGGCCAAGGTCCTCGCCGAGGACCCCGACCGGGCCAGCGGCCCGCTGCCGCCGGCCCCGGACGAGCTCGCCGAACCGCCCGCCGAGCCGAAGGCCGCCCCGGCCGCCGCAGGAACGGCGGAGCCGAAGGCCCCGCGGCTGCGGACCGAGCGCCGCTCGCGCCGCAGCCGCCGGGAGGACCCGGCAGCCCCGGCCGGTCCCGGCACCCGGGTCTACCGCGACGACGCGGCGGTCAACACCGGCCGGAACAACGGGCGGGTGACCACGACCACCGTCGTGGCCAGCGGCAACAACCAGCAGATCAACGTCCGCAGCGACTCCCGGGGAAGCCGCGTCACCGCCGACGGCAGGCCGGTCCCCGAGGGCGGCAAGGTCCCGCGCAAGGTCGCGGCGAAAGCCGAGCGGGCCGTCCGTGACGCGCAGCGCCTTGTTCGTGAATCCGGCGGCCGCTCCCGCAGCACCGTCCAGGTCAGCGGTGAGAACAACAGCGTGATCACCAGTCACACCGACGGTGACCAGGTCCACATCACCCGTGACACCCGGAAGGAAAAGCCGTGATCACCGTCTCCGCCGTCATCGTGTTCATCGCCGCCGAGGTCGGCCTGATCTGGAAAGGCGGGCTGAAGTTCTGGCACGCGGCGGTCTGCAACATCGCCGCCCTCTACCTCGCGGCCACATCCGCCGGGCCCACGTTCTACAACGGCCTGTCGAACGCCGCGCAGATGCTCTCCGAGATCCGCTTCTGAAATCCGTACCGCCTGCTCAACTCCCTTTCCCGCACTGGAAGGAGCGCCTTTTCGTGGGCGTCAAGTACGTGATAGTCGAGCCCGATCCGCCCGGCTGGTGGGCCCGCAACAAGTTCAAGACCGTCGTGGTCCTGGCCGTGGCCGCCGTGGTCTATCTGCAGGGCCGTGACAACGGCTCCGCCGACGGCCCGCAGCCGCGGCCCACCCCGTCGCCGTCGGCGAGCGTCAGCCGCACCCCGCAGTAGCCCGGCCGATCCCGCCGGCCCCGGAGCGCCTCTCACCGTTCCGGGACCTGGCGGGGACGCCCGGTCACCCCCGACCGGCCGCCCTTCGCCCGACGAAGGAGTACACCGTGTCCGTCTCCGACTTCCTCGCCCGCCTGCAGGGCAAGCGGGCCGCGTACGACACCACCGACGAAGTCATCCGGCTGCTGGACGAGCAGTACGAGCGCGTCCGTGACACCCAGTTCCCGGTCCACCTGCAGCGCGCCGCGCACCTGGAGGAGCTGCTCGCCTTCCAGCCCGGCCTGGTCGACGCCCGCGCCAAGGCCGCCGACCTCGCGCTGTACGCCGACGCGCTGGTCACCGCCGCCCGCAGCAACGGCCACGCCGAGCTCGCCGAGCGCCTGGTCGACGTCGTCGAGTCGCTGCACGGGGCCGTCGCCGAGCTCGCCGCCGCCACCCACGCCACCGTGCCCGTCCCGCAGGTTCCGCTCGCATACGCGGCCTGACCTGCACCAACAAAAAAGCATCCCCGGAAGATGCCAAACGCTTGAAACGCATCCTTCAAGGATGCATTATGGAGGTGCGGGGGCCACCCAGCCCCCGCCCTCTCCGACCAAGGAGCAGCCTTGAGCAGCGAGAAATTCCACGTCATGAACACCGCCGGAGCCGTCGAGTTGGACCTGTCGGTCTCCAACGGTGCGGTCAACGTCACCGTCGACCCCAAGGCCGTCTACGGCAAGGTCCGCGTACACACCGCCGCCGCCGAGGGCCCCGTCGCCGACGCCGTCGACGACACGAAGTTCACCGAGCACGGCAACAAGCTCACCATCTCCGTCCCCGACGACTTGGACGGCGGAATCGGCGGCAGCAACATCGTCCAGATCGGCGGCAGCACCTTCAGCTTCAACGGCGGCGTCGTCAACACCGGCTCCATGACCGGCGTGACCATCAGCAACGGCGATGTCTGGGTCGGGGGCCAGCGCATCGTCGCGGGCGGCCGGGTCGTCGCCGAGCAGGGCGCCAGCGTGGGAGGGGCGACCGGCACGATCACCGTCGACGTCATCCTGCCCACCGGGTCCTCGCTGACCGTAAGCACGAAGAACGCCGAGACGACCGTGCGCGGCGACCTGGAGACCATCCGGTTCGACGCCCGCAACGGCTCGCTGCAGGCGTCGGGCGTCAAGTCCCTGGAGGCCGAGACCCACAACGGGTCCGTCCTGGTCGACCGCGTTGAGGAGGAGCTGGAGGCGTCCACGCACAACGGCTCCATCACCGTCGGCGCCTACAACGGCCGCCGAGGCTCCGCCCGGACCCACAACGGCGACGTGAACATCAGCGCCACCCCGGCCTCCTCCGGCAAGCTCGCCGCCCGCACGCACAACGGCAACATCCACGTGCGCGGGGCCTCCCACCTGGACCTCAAGACCTCC